>LUZO01000282.1 GCA_001603685.1 Bacteroidales bacterium Bact_23 | reverse complement strand
GTACAGTGGTGTGAGAGGCGCACCCCGTCAGCTAAAACTGGCGGGGCCGTCTACTCGATTGTAATAATCCTCACCTGAATAAGCATTTATAAAGAAACTTACATCCTTGAGAAAGGCCGGTCTGTATTCAAAAATTAAGGAAATATTCAGCCTTGATTTAATGTCAAAAGCTTTTGCATTGTCAATCGGGCCAAACATCCAGGTTGTTTTTATGGTTGATTGAATCCGCGGATTTCGGTTTGTGTGGTTCGGGTTAGTTCCTGGTTTTACCCTGAAAATCCTGAAATGGTTATGCAGCCTCACCATACTATATAAATCTTTCAGTTCCGGGCTTTGATCAATGCCAGGGTGGATTTCGAGCGACATCCTGAAGAACTCGCCTGCAACACCATACTTTTCGATGTTCTTTTTAAAAAATGCACCGATCTCAATATAATTGGTTGAGAAATTGCCGGAATTCAGGTTAATGCTTCCATCCGGGTTGTAAAACGGATCTTCCTGACCATTTGAATGATGCGCCAGTTTAAGGAAGATAAAGCGAATTCTGTCTTCAAACCTTCCTTTCTGGCCCAGTTGATGGTAAAATGTAATATTTGGCCTGTAATCGGGCGTTCTTACAGGAAATGACTCTTCATTGCTCATTCTGATCAGAATGGCCGGTGAAAGGGTTGCTCCCCAGCGGGCATTCGCACTTGTTCGTACCAGAAAACCCGGTGCAACGAGCGCCTCGAATATCATAGGATCCAGATTGCTGATTCCCCGGCCAAAGGTGATATAACTCTCTTCAAAACCGGATCTGACCGTACGAAAAAAACTGCTTTCGGTTTGCTGAATAACCTCCTGACCGGAAATTCTGCAGCCACAAATTACCAGCGTTATGGTAAATATCACCTTAAATGTTGAAAAATTCATTGTTTCCTCCTTTCACATTCAACAGAATGAAGATTTTGTTTGTACCTGGTCAATCCGTAAGATGGCCAAAGAAGAACAAGAACAGCCTGACTTTTTTCCTGATAAAATGCTCTGAAAATTGGCGAGTCATGTTTTTGTAGTCTGCTGCTCTTAGGGTGCTTTGTTGTTTAAGTTAGTTAATAGAAACTAACAAATTAAATAAAAAATAAGACGAAAACTTAATGATTGAAATAACCAGATCAATATGTCTTCGTCTCTTTTTGGCTTATAGCAGGCGTGCGCTGGTTGTGGGCCTGGGAGCCTTTACCACCAGAATGCGGGTGCGGGCCTGTGAGCTGTTCGACAGGCAATGCGGAATGCCTTTCGGGCTTTCAACCAGGTTGTCGGCTTCAACGGTAATGGTTTCATCGCCAACCCTCACATCGGTTTTTCCTTCAAGAATGTAAAAGAATACATCCACCGGAGTAATGTGCGGTTTCAACGATTCGCCCGGCTGCAGCGTAATATGTACAGCCTGTGCGGTCTCCTCGTCATAAAGCCTTCTTACATCCACCTTATGCGGAGTTTCGGTAATCGGAGTTGATTTGACTTCAATAATTTTCATAACTGAGCTATATTTTGGTGATTAATAATTTTATCGATTCAATCAGCGAATTGCCCTCTTCCTCAAGGTTGAATGCCGAATTCTGCAACTGCCATTTCTTTACAAAAAGCCTTAGCGTTCCCATCAGCACCAGAGCCAGATGATCGGCTGGCAGATCATTCCGAAGTTGGTTTTTTGCCTGCCCATCAACAATCATTTCTGTCAGTAGTTTCTGGTTGTATCCAATCACATCTTTAATGGAGGCAATCAGCACCGGCTCGTTTTTGAATATTTCTTCCGAAAAAATTACCGACGCCAGCGAGGGATTGGCGGATATGTAGCTAAAATGCCGCCTGAATAACTGAGTGATTTTTTCGGTAGCATTCATCTCTTCCTGCTTTTCAGCCTCAAATATTCTGGTTGTGTTGGTTTTAAACCGCTCAAGTATGGTGGTCAGAATCTGCACTTTACTTTCATAATGGCGGTAAATGGCTGGTTCCGTTACACCGATTCTGGCAGCCAGATTTTTTATGGTAAGTCCCTGAATGCCTTTCTCGTGGATAAGGTCAAGCGCTGCATCTGCAATTTCACGCTGCCTGTCTGTTCCTGTTTCGTACATGCTGATTTTCCCGGTTTTCCTGACTGCAGGAGTATTCCTGCAGAAAGATTAATTGAAAATGCAAAGTTAGTGATAATTCACAAACATTCAAAATAAATTTAAAATAATTATGAAAATATGTTTGTACCGGCTTGATTGTTAATTGAAATAAAATCGGATATTATTGTGCCTGAATGTATAATTA
>LUZO01000281.1 GCA_001603685.1 Bacteroidales bacterium Bact_23 | reverse complement strand
TGTCCTTTAAAATTATTATCCCAGTTAACTATGGCCTGTGTAGAATCAGCGCTTAGGGTGCCTGCATGTTCGGGTATCAGTTCCCACACATACCCGTGCGAATTGGCTGCCACAGGAATGTTGTACGCACTTTGTGCGGAAACCGATGTGCAAACCTTTTCAGGGCCATCCGGCAGCGACGGAATGCCCGGGGCAAAATAATCGCAGTCTTTAAGCTCAAAAAACCAGCCATTGTGCGAGAATCCATTATAATAACATTGCATACTGCCGCCGCTATTAGTTATATTTGAGGAAGCCATATACCGATGATTATCAATTTGTGAAACTTGGTGCTGATAGTAAATGGATTCGGTGCCCTCCTCTCCAAAACATTTTTGGTAAATCAGCTCGCCATCTGCATTCAGGATTGCTAACCAGATATCATAAGCTGAGTAATATGAGTTGTTGCCGGATACATCGCCATCATTAGAAGCCGTATTCCCAAAAACCAAATATTCACCGGCAGCATTTTGAAATAATGCAGCCGGATAATCATAGCCACCTCCTCCAAGACACTTTTGCCAGATTATCTGTCCAAGGCTGTCAATTTTTACCACCCAAATATCGGTTTTGTTGTAACGATTGTATTTATAGTTGTCTGGATTGTGGTGACCAGATACATCGCCGTTATTCGAGTAGCATCCAGCAGAAAATAAATAACCCTCTTCTACTTCAATAATATTTACTCCCACTTCGTAGATACTGCCTCCATAGCACTCCTGCCACACCACATTGCCCTGCATATCAAGTTCAACAATCCAGACATTGCCTTGGGTCCCG
This sequence comes from Bacteroidales bacterium Bact_23, assembly GCA_001603685.1. Taxonomy (GTDB): domain Bacteria; phylum Bacteroidota; class Bacteroidia; order Bacteroidales; family Lentimicrobiaceae; genus Lentimicrobium. The sequence continues at coordinate 693 of LUZO01000281.1, read as the reverse complement.
GGATGGGGATGGCAGGTTACCATACCGCCATGGTATTCCACCGCGCCAATCATCATAATATTTCCCTTTTTATTGATCAGCAAATTAACGCCATTGTCCAAACCTTCGTTGCCCAAGGTTTTTTCCCATTCAATATTGCCTTTCGAATCACACTTTACTATCCAGACATCAGCCCACCCGGAAAACTGAGTCACATCACCGCCTATACAATTAATCCGTAATAATAAAACAAACCCGCCATCCGGTGTAGGTAACAAATCGTTTATGTCATCCCAGCATGGGGTGCCATAGGTCTGCTCCCATAAAATATCGCCCTGTCCGTTTATCTTTATTACCCAGGCATCGTTAAAGCCATATACACCGGATTGTACATCACCGTCAGTTGATTGCGTTGAGCCAAGAATATAGAAGGTCGAATCGGTAATGGGTACAATTCTTCTTGGATTATCTGCATCCGACCCTCCATAGAATCTTTCCCATAGTGTATTGTACTGCATATCGGTTCGTATTACCCATATATCGGAAAGTCCATGGTGATTTGTAACCCCCTCATCTGCGGTAATACCAATCGTAAAAAAATAGCCGTCTGAAACTCTTGTTACCGAATGATAATGCACAAAAAAATCTTTTCTTCCTAAGCATTGCTGCCATACAATATTGTAGTCCTGAGGGTAAATAATGAAAGGACAAAGA
>LUZO01000280.1 GCA_001603685.1 Bacteroidales bacterium Bact_23 | reverse complement strand
CACGAGGTTTGCCACTACCACTCTGCTCGCATAAACTCGTAAACGCCCGCTTTTGCTCTGATTCCGGTGTTTTCACCGGTCAGAATCCCGGTTAGCCGCAGCATATTTAATTATGCCGCCTGACAAAACCGATTGAATGCAGAAATAAACACCGGGTAAAGTCGGAAAAAATCGGCTAAATCGTTAAAAATGCCTTGAAGAATTAAATTTTTGTTAATTTTGTTAGTTACTGTATTGCATTTTGTCTTAAATTGCTGCACTCATTTAACAAACACTAACTTGAAAAGGAGGTTCACGAAGAAGTATTGCCTTGTAAAACTAACCAAAACCAAACCGAAAAAGGAATTTCACTAAACAACAAATGTTAATCATTTTACTCACCAAAAACACACACTATGAAAAAATTTGCAATGATGCTTGCACTTCTGATTTTCGCCGGAGTGCAGGTAGTACTGGCACAAACCACCGTTACGGGTACGGTTACCAGTTCTGAGGATGGCAAAGGTATCCCCGGGGCAACTGTGCTTGTTAAAGGGACGACAGTTGGTATTACTACCGACCTGAGTGGTAAATACTCATTAAAGATTCCTGCCAGTGGCAAAGTTCTCCAGTTTTCGTTTGTTGGAATGAAGACCAAAGAAGTTACCATTGGGAATCAGAATGTTATCAATGTAGCACTTGATCCTGACGCACTCGACATTGAAGGAGTTGTTGTAACAGCTCTTGGTATCAGCCGCGAAAAGAAATCACTTGGTTATTCCGTACAGGAAGCTACAGGTGAAGAAATGACCCGTGCGGCCAACCCCAGCCTTGAGTCAACCCTTTCCGGAAAATTCTCCGGTGTTCAGGTTCGTCAGTCATCTGGTATGCCCGGTGCTCCTTCACAGATTTTCATCCGTGGTGCACGTTCATTCAGCGGAAACAACACTCCTTTGTATGTTATTGACGGAATGCCCATTGCCAGTGAAAGCGACTACTCATCAAACGTAACCGGCTCGGCCTATACAAACCGTGCTGCTGACATTGACCCCAACGACATTGAGTCAATCAACGTACTTAAGGGACAGGCTGCCGCCGCTCTTTATGGTATGAGGGCTTCAAACGGGGTTATTATCATTACAACCAAAAAAGGTAAAAATATCTCAAACTTTGGTAAACCTGTAGTATCATTCAGCAGCAACGTTACCATTGATAATGTATCTAAATTACCCGAGGTTCAAATGCTTTATGCACAAGGCTCGGGTGGCAAATTTGCTCCTGCAGGCTCATTTACATGGGGTCCTAAAATCACTGACCTGCCGGATGATCCAACCTATGGTGGTAATAATTATGAAGGACATGCCGGAGAGTTTTTTGATCCTTACAAAGGAAAATGGGTAACTCCCACAGCTTTTAACAATCCGGAAGGTTTTTACGACAGGAACGGATACACATTCAACAACAGCATAAATATCAGTAACTCCAATAATCTTGGCAACTATTCACTTGGTTTTGGTAGCACAAACCAGACCGGTATTATTAAGGCCACCGGAATGGAAAGATATAATGCTAAAATGGGTGGTGATTTCAGATTGTCTGACAAATGGAACATGGGATTCTCCAGCAATTATTCTGATGCTAAAATTGACAAATTACCTTCAGGAAACGACAGCTGGCTTTTCACTGTTTACGGTGCACCCGCTTCATACGACCTTGTAGGCACTCCCTACCATCAGGAAGGAACAAACGGCCTCTACCGCCAGATCAGCTACCGCCGTGGTGCTGTAGGAAGCAACCCATACTGGGCTATGGAAAACAACAGCTATCAGGAGCAGACCAAGAGGTTCTTCGGAAACGGTTACCTGGAATTCAAACCGGTATCATGGGCTGCCATCAGATATCAGGTTGGAGTTGACACTTACACCACCAACAACGCAGAATACACCGAAATGGGAGATGGCGACCTGCCCACAGCAGCATTATACCCCACGCCAAACAACCCCGTATTTGGCTATCTGGCTCCTACAGGAGGTGTAATAGATAACTATGGTGTTACCAGAAGAATTATCAACTCACTGCTCACCGCAACCCTGACCCACAATTTTTCCGACGACCTGAAAGGGAACCTCATTATTGGTAACGAAATCGACCACAACTACAGCGAATTCTACGAAACATACGGTCTTGGCTTCACCACTCCGGGCTGGAACAATCTGAACAATACCAATACCCAGATGTCATATTACAATTCATATGCCAGAAGGACTGCCGGTTTCTTCGGTAACCTGAACCTGGATTATCTGAATATGCTCTATCTGAACATTACAGGACGCCAGGACATTGTTTCCTCAATGCCGAGAAACAACCGTACTTTCTTCTATCCTTCAGCATCACTGTCATGGGTATTTACCGAACTTGCCGCACTTCAGGATAACACGGTTCTGTCGTTTGGTAAAGCACGCGTTTCGTACGCTGAAGTTGGGCAAGCCGCCGACACCTATTATGCTAACCCTTACTTTGAAACCGGTGGTGCATCCAGCGGATTCCTCGACTATGGTGTTATTTACCCGTGGCAGGGAGTTACCGGATACAAATTGAGCAGCACCGTTTATGATGCCAATCTGAAACCTCAGAACACAAAAACCATTGAACTCGGACTCGACCTGAGATTCCTGAACAACAGGATTGGCCTTGACTACAGCTTCTTCAACCAGGTAGCACGCGACCAGATCTTCGCCGTACCTATGGCAGGATCAACCGGATATTCGGCAATGGTAATGAACGCCGGTGAAATGAAAGGTGTTGGTCATGAAGTTATCCTGACCCTGAAACCTGTAGTAGCAAAGAATTTTGAGTGGACCTTAACCTCCAACTTCTCAAAAATTGTAAACGAAGTAGTTGAACTGGCCGAAGGCGTTGAAAATATCAGCCTTGGCGGTTATGTAACTCCCAATATCAGGGCATCGGCAGGCGACACCTACCCTGCTATTTACGGTGAAAAATACGTTCGCGACAGCCAGGGACGCATCCTCATCAATGACGACCCGAACGATCCCGGATATGGAATGCCGATGGTTGGCGAGTTTGGCAAAATCGGCGATGTTTCTCCCGATTTCATCCTCAGTGTAATCAACAACTTCAGCCTCTTTAAAAACATCAACATTTTTGCACAGATCGACTGGAAAAAAGGCGGACAGATGTACAGCGGAAGCAACAGGCTTATCGACCTTTATGGTACCTCCAAGCGTACTGAAGACCGTACCACTCCGTTTATCGTAGACGGATACCTGCCCAACGGACAGCCCAACAACATCGAGCGCGGCGGTCCCGATGATCCCGGTGCATATCAGACTCTCTATTCCAGCGTTTATGATGCACTCAGCGAAGCCCATATTTACGGCACTTCATTTGTTAAGCTGAGAGAAGTAGGAATATCATACAATCTGCCGAAGAAATATATTTCTCACCTGAAACTAACCCAGGCGTCAGTAGGATTTGTTGCCAGAAATATCATCTTCTGGTCAGAACTTCCTAATTTCGATCCGGAAGCTTCACAGGGGCAGGGTAATATGACCAGTGGAATGGACTATATGTCACTTCCGCAGACAACCTCTTACGGCTTCAGCCTTAATTTAACCTTTTAATAACCAAAAATGTCCTTAAATATGAAAAAGATATTGTCATTAATGTTGTTGTCGGTTTTATTCTTTGCATGCAGCGAAGATAAAATGGATGAAATCAACAGGGATCGTAACCATACGATCGAGATGCAATCAAAGAACATGCTTCCTGACCTGCTTTTGAAAAGCGGCTTTGAATCAACGGCTACCGACATTGCCTGGTATGCCACAGTTTACATTGAGCACAATGCAGGTACCTGGAACCAGTCATATCAGGCCGACCGCAGGCTTGCACAGAATGCCTCCTCATTGCTGAACAACAGCTGGAACTCCATTTATGATGTAATGAACATTGCAAAAACCATTATTAACCAGACAGACCCCGATAACGGAAGCGAACCTACCGATTTCTTCTCAAGGGGAATTGCTGAAATTATGATGGCTTACAACCTTGCAATTACCACCGACGGCTGGGGCGAGGTTCCTTACACCGAAGCCTTTAAAGGATTGGGAAATATAACCCCCAAATATGATAAACAGTCAACCTTATATCCCGAAATAATTCGACTGCTCAATGCAGGTATTGAAGATATGGGAAAAACAACTGTTTTTTATGCCGATAAGGATTATATCTATAAAGGCAATAAAGCTCTCTGGATAAAAGCAGCTTATTCCTTAAAAGCCCGCTACGCACTCCGCCTTACCCAAATTAAAGGTGCTGAGGCTGCTAATGAAGCACTTGCTGCAATTCCGAATGCCTTTACCAGCAACAGCGACAATATGCTTCTCGGCGGCTTTGTTGTTGACCTGCCCGGCGGTAACCCTTGGGGTGAATTCTGGTACAACAGAGATCACCTTTCTGTATCCACCACCATTTTCAACCTGATGGATGAAAGACACGACCCGCGTATGGAAACATATTTCTCCTCAGTTGATCCTGCTGACATCGCACCGATTGGCGAGGCCAACCAGGTTCAGGGCGGATATTCACAGTCGAATTTCACTTCAGGTTGGGATGCATTTGCATCACCAATTCTTATGGCAACCTATCATGAACTTAAATTCATTGAAGCTGAAGCCAAATTCCGTACAGGTGATGCCACATGGAGTACCTCACTGCAGGAAGCCATCGAAGCTTCATTCGATTTTGTTGGAGTTGAAGGTGCTGCCGACTATTACACAAACGAGGTAGCTCCAAAGCTCACATCCGGAAACGAACTGAAAGAAATCCTTACCCAGAAGTACATCGCTTTCTTCGACAGAGAGGCTATGGAAGCATACAACGACTATCGCCGTACAGGTATCCCCGAAATGAAAAACCCCAACAATGCTACCGTTGGATTCATCTGGAGATTCCCCTGGGCTTTGAGCGAAGTTGCTTCAAACTCCGGCAATGTTCCCAAATGGACCATCTTTGACAAAGTATGGTGGGCCGGTGGAAATGAATAACCATTCCGCTATAATTTGAAATAAGGAAAAGGGGCCGTAAATTTTTACAGCCCCTTTTCCTCTTATTATATTTACCGGAATACAGTTAATCAATCACTTAAAATATTATTTCAACTCATCAACATTGTTCATTAATTAAC
>LUZO01000279.1 GCA_001603685.1 Bacteroidales bacterium Bact_23 | reverse complement strand
GTTTCCCGGCGGCTGCATGAACGATTTGTTTTAATTTTGATTCACCGGTTTGAAGCAATTTACCGGATTAATACCTTTTACAATATGAATATCGAAGAGCTTCGTGATTTCTGTCTTTCATTGCCCGATGCCGCGGAAGCGATGCCATTTGATGAAACCACCCTGGTTTTCAAGGTAAACGGGAAGATTTTTGCACTCACCGATCTCGAAGGCCCCCTTTCGGTAAATCTGAAATGCGACCCTGAACTGGCCATCGGGCTGAGGGAGCATTATCCGTCGGTAACGCCCGGTTACCACATGAATAAGAAGCACTGGAATACCGTACTGATTGACGGCTCGGTGCCGGATGTGCTGATTCGTGAATGGATTATGAACTCATACAGGCTGGTTGCGGGAAAAAACCGCAAAAAAAAATAGTGCTGCAGTGGTTATTCTGCTGAGCTGCCGGTTGAAGCCTTCTCTTTCAGTTTGAAAATGTCTGCCAGCAGGAAACCCATTGCGGCTCCCCACAGAATGCTCATGTAAGGGCTTGAGGTAATGGCACATCCGCCGGTAAGGCAGCCGACATAGCGGTAATAAAGGTATCCTCCGATTGCGCCGGCAATGGCCCCGATCAGATTCTTCCTGGCATTACGGGTGCTGAGACTTTTTTTAATTTTTTCACTGGTGTTATTGATAAATGCTGACATGATCTTCAGTTAAATATTCGGAATCAGGTATAACAACAACAATGCCGCAGGTATGTTCAAACCGTATAATCTGCCGGATTGATTGCCGTTGACATTTTCGGGCCGGATGGCAGCGGATTTAATGGAAATAAACCAGGGTTACGCCGTGTCCGCCGCGCTCAAGGCTCTCATCTTCATACTTTTCCACTTCGGGCATATCGCGAAGGTAGGCGTGCAGGATGTTGCGCAATACGCCGTCGCCCTTTCCGTGGAGGATGCGTACCTGCTTGACTCTTAGCAGGATGGCCTGATCGAGGTAGCGGGCAATCAATTCCTGAGCTTCATCGGCTTTTTTGCCGCGAATGTCGATAGACATCTTAAAATCGGCCATTTTGTCACTCAGCTGATGCACCACGCCTACGGGCGGCTTGCTGAACCGCTGATTGGCCTCCCAAACCCTGATCTCTTCATAGGTGGCAGGCACAAGCTTGTCGGTTTGTGTCCTAAGCTTCACCGAACCAAACAGTACGGTAGCCTGTTTCCCTTTAATCTCTTCAATTTTCCCTACCATTTCCTGACCTTCCATTTTAACCAGTGAGCCTTTTTTCAAGGGCTTGTCGGATACAGGGCCGGTTTTTTCGGGCTTTGGAGCGACGATGTGTGTATCTGTTACCGGTTCATCAGCGATTTCGCTGCCGATCAGCTCCTTTTTGGCTTCTTCCAGCCTGCTTCTGAGTTGCTTTGTTTTCTCCTTGTCGGCTTTATTCTCCTTTATTTCACGGATGGTATTCTCAATCAGCCTGTTCGATTTGTCGAGGAGTTGCCGGGCCTTTACCTGTGCTTCTTTCAGCATCTGGTTGCGCTGTGCCTCCAGGTTGGTAAGCAGCGTTTCATACCGCTTTACCAAAGTTGCAAGGGTTTCGTCGGCGACCTTCAGTTCGGCTGTTTTCCGGTCTATTTTCTTTTTATCCGCCTCCAGTTGTGCCAATTGATTTTCGAAATCGAGCTGTGTCCTGCTGATCTTGGAAGTGGCGCTTTCAAGGACCTTGTCGGGAAAACCGATTTTCCGTGCAATTTCAAAAGCAAACGAGCTTCCGGGCTTTCCCGGGCTGAGTTTGAAGAGTGGTTGCATTGCCTGCGTATCGTAAAGCATTGCGGCGTTGACGATTCCAGGAAACTTATCGGCCATCAGTTTCAGGTTGGTGTAATGGGTGGTTACAATCCCGAAGCATCCGTTTTCATTCAGCTTTTCGAGGCTGGCTTCCGCCATGGCTCCGCCAAGCTGAGGTTCCGTTCCGGCTCCGAACTCATCAATCAGAATAAGGGAGTTCCGGTCGGCGTTTTCGATGAAATTCCGGATGTGAATCAGGTGCGAGCTGTAGGTACTCAGGTCGTTCTCAAGCGACTGTTCATCACCGATTTCGAGAAATATCTTCCGGAAAATTCCCGCCTTTGAGTCTTCGCTTACCGGAATCAGCAGGCCGCACTGAAGCATATACTGAAGCAATCCCACCGTTTTCAGGCACACCGACTTGCCACCGGCATTCGGTCCGCTGATTACCATAATCCGCTGCTTTTCGGAGAGGTTTATCTCCTGGTCAACGATCTTTCTTCCCTGCTGTTTCAGCGCGATTTCGAGCAGGGGATGGATGGCTTTTTTCCAGTGGATTACCGGCTTGTTTGTCAGCTCGGGCCGCACTGCGCCCATGGCAATGGCCAGAAGCGCTTTTGCACGGATAAAGTCAATCTCGCCAAGGAAACGGTAATAATCAAGCAAGGCAGCCACATGCGGGCGAAGTGAACCGGCAAAATCAATCAGGATGCGGGTAATCTCCTGTTTCTCTTCCACCCTCAGATTCTGGATTTCGTTGTTGATTTCAAAAACTTCGGCCGGCTCGATGTAGATGGTGTGCCCGGTGGCCGAAGTGTCGTGAACATAGCCGTTGAGCTTGCGTTTGTTCGGTGCGGGAAGCGGAATTACCAGCCGTCCGTTTCTTATGGTTAGCTCGGCATCGTCCTGCGCAATGCCATCGCGCCGGGCAGCGGCAAGTATCTGGTTGATCTTCCGGTCAACCCCCGAAATGCGCGACCGGATTTCGCGCCGGATGTCAAACAGCTTCTCGCTTGCCTTGTCTCTGATTTCCGATTTGTCATCCACAATGGAGTCGATCTGCCGGATCAGTGACTGATCGGGAGTTTCGGCCGGAGTCAGCGATTTGAGGTAGGGGAACTCTGCCGGATCAAGCTTCTGCAGATAGCGGATGATCTCGGTTATGGCTATCAATGACAGCCGCAATTCCGAAAGCACTTCCGGTTCGGAATAGGTGCCCGGCAGCTTTATCCTTATAAGCTCATCGGTAAGGTCATAATAATCCTGAGCCGGGAAATTGCCGGCAAATTTCAGCAGATGCATCATTTCGGCAGCATAGCCCGTCAGCCGGCTTATTTTGTCGAAATCGCCGGTGAACTTCATCTGCATGGCCAGTTCTGCACCCCTTTCATTCAGACAGTGGTGCAGCAACATCTCCCTGATTTGCTGAAATCCGGTTTTAGCTTCAAAATTTTCAGGATAGATCACTTTAAGATTTTTGTGTAAAGTTAGGCAATATCCCAAAGGGTGCGGGGCTTAAATGCCCGGAACGGGTTTGTGGCGCCTGCCGGTGCCGAAAAGGAATGCAGCCAGCAGACCGGCCGAGGTTAATGCAATGAGTGCAAAGAAAACACTCATCCATATCGATTTCACCAGCTTGATCGGGGCGTAGTCGCCGATGGTGACATAGGCTGCCCAGTAGTAGGGGTGGGCCTGCAGCATATCGCCCTGGCCGAGCATATCGAGTTTTGCCTGCCTCAGGGCTTCATCCTTTGGCATGCCTTTGTCGATATACTGATAGAAACTGTTCACAATCTGCGCACTCGCCTGATCCTCAACCGACCACATGGTCATGACGATGCCCGGGACGCCGGCGTAGATAAATCCCCTCGCCAGGCTCATGATTCCCTCGCCCTTGAGCAACTTGCCGCTTCCCGTATTGCAGGCACTGAGTACCGCCAGCCTGGCATTCAGTTGCATTCCGAACAGTTCATAGGTGTTCAGCATACCATCTTCAACCGAGTCGTTGTTCTGGTAAAATACCAGCTTCGAAAGCATGGGCTTGTCGTTGTTGATGAGCGTATGCATGGCAAAGTGAAGGATGTTGTATTCCGAAGCTTCCTTTTTGAATTCCCGTTCTGTGGCTTTTTTTCCTGCCAGCGTATTTCCCGGAATGGACCGCCTGATGTTACGGATTTCATTCTCCACTCCGGGAATCGGCAACAGATAAACCGTGTTGCCCGACTCATCAATGAAACCGTCGGTTTCAAGGTTGGTAAGGTTATCGTATGAAGGTGCAACGGCAAGCAGGTTTCGTTTGGGACTCTTTTCTGCCTTTTTATTTTTGCTGAACTGAAGAACGGCCGAAGCGCTGTAGCTGATTACATGGTTGTAAATCAGATACGGCAATTTCCTGAAATCCATTCCCAGCGTATCGGGTGGCGTATCAAGCAGCATATCGAATGAAATGAATCCGATCTCGGCATCCGGAATGATGATGAGCTTTTTATCGGCAGCGATGCCCTTTACCGGCTCCAGTAAATCCCTGTAGAGGGAGTAGGCGGCGTGGGTATATTCCAGATAATCCTTTTTTCTGATGCTCATCAGTTCGCTGGAAGAGGTGGAAGCGCTGATGATTTTGATGTGGTTGAAGAAGTTTTCGTCGATGGGCCTGGTAATCAGGTCGAAATTATTTTTGTTCAGAACGAATATATATAATAAGGTATCGGTGAGGGTATATTCAATGAGTGTACGGTCGTTTTCAAGGTTTTGCAGAATATTCTGCAGGTCGGGTTTGGGTTCTTTGTACTTGAGCGCATAATAATCTGGGTATTCCTGCTCCAGCACGCTGATCAGGCTGTCATAGCTGGTTTCGATTTCAAAAATCCGGTCTTCCCAGAACTTGATCTTCTGATTGTCAGGTGATGTTTTCTGTCGCTCTTCATAAACCAGGCGGTTGAATGATCCCAGACTCAGCCTCAGGTTTCGTTCATTTTCCTGAATTTTACGGGGGATTCCGGCAAACTGCCTGGCTTCAACATCCTGCATGGATGAGATCAGCACCGCCGATTTGCCTTTGTCGGAATACATAAAGGCTTCCTCCAGAAACTCTTTATTGCCCGTTCGCTGGTAGAGTTTTGCAGCCACCCTTACGGTATTGAGGTAGGTAGTCCGCTCATCCTGCGAAAGCAGCAGCTTGCTCTCTTCGTTCATATAGCCTGAGCGAAGTTTATCGACCACTTTTACCGATAGTTTGTAAGTGCTGAGGCTCTTTTCGAGCATATGGTTGTTGTCTGATGCAAGTGCCTGGAAGTAAAGGGCATCGGCTTTGCCGTTCAGTGCGTTAATCAGGTAGCGGTCCGAAATAAGCTGATTCTCGGCCGGGCTCGCTAGAACTGAGGTATCCCTGAAATCGGGGATGATGGCATTGAGCGCTTGCTGATAATACCTGAGTGCGTTTTTGTAGTTGTTAAATCTCAGGTAATAATTGCCGATGTGCGTCAGGTTGTTGGATGTTTCGCGGCTCACCGGGCCGTAATGTGTTTCGGAGATGGCAAGCGCCTTTTTGAACATGCTGAGCCCCAGATCGCCCTTCGATTCGTTGAGCAGAAAGTATCCGTAACGGGTGTAGAGCAAGCCGGTTTCGGGATGCCCATCGCCAAGCAATTTTACGGCCCGGTCGATGGTCATGTTGTAGTAGTTCATGGCTTTCTCGTTGTCGCCCAGCATATTGTAAAGGCTGGCCAGGTTACTGTAGGTCTTAATTACCGAGGGGTTGTTTTCGCCCTCCGGGATGCTTGCCTGATAGTATTTCAGCGCATTGTTGTAGTCGGCTTTCTTTTCATACACATAGCCGAGGTTCATGTTGGCCGATAAAATCATCGGATGGCCCGGCTCATAAGCTTCAGAGGCAATGGCCAGCACTTTGTTGAAAAAGATAAGCGCTTTCTCATAATCGGCCATATGCACATAAATCTGTCCTTTGTTCAGATACAGGCTGGCGAGGTCCGGATGGTCCGGGCCTGCTTTTTCAAGCAATATTTCCTCGGCTTTGTTGTAGTTTTCGATGGCTTCGGCATCGTTGTTCAGTAAAATCAGCAACCGGCCGATGTTCAGATAGAGCATTGCCAGTTCCGGATCGTCAGGCTTTATTATTTCTTCATTGATTTTCAGGGCGTTGGAAAAGAAATCGCGTGCCTTTTCATAATCACCTTTCTGAGCGTAAATAATGCCGATATTCTGAACAAACATGGAAAGGTCTTCATCTTCCGGTTTTTTTCGCTGCAGAGCCAGTTCGTAGGCGCGTGTGTACGACTGAAGCGCACGGTCATAATCCCCCGAATAGAAGAAGACATTTCCCAGTCCGTTGTAGGTCATGGCCAGCAGCGTATCGTTGTTTCCACTGTTGGCCGACCGGATTTTGATGCTTTCGTTCAGCAGCCGGATTGCATTGTCGAACTGGCCGCGATCCATCGCTATAACGCCCTGCTTGTGCCTGATATCGGCCATTAACTGATGATTGCCGCTTAAATGGCGGTTAAGGATAATTTCAGCGGTGTCGGTCAGATGCTGGGCTTTGTCGGTATTGCCTTTCAGTCGCTGAATATCGGTTGCTTTCAGGAGTATACCGAAATATTTTTCCCACTCTTGTCTGTGGCCGGCCGAAACCAGCGCCATGCTGTAATAGCGGTAAGCGCTGTCGTATTCAGCATTTTTCAGATATTCCTCGGCTATTTTTATAAAATCGGTTTGATTACGGGTGCTTGTAAAAGAGGCAGAAACAGGTGCAGGGGATTGTTTCTTGTTGCATTGGCAACAAAATAAGCATGTAACAACAATAAAAACGGCAGGTATCAGGCGGCACATTGTATTGGATTTACAACTGCCTGTTCGACCTTTTCGATTTGCCATATAATATATCCAATAAAATAAGCCCGTCGATGCAAAGATATGAATAAAGTAACGAATTGGTTTTGAAAATCAAATAATTTCAACCGGAAATTACGGTGTTTATTTTGCAAGAACATGCTGCAGCCGTATGTTTTTGTGTCCGGTATTCCGGACTTTGTTGCAGAAAAAAAGCGGATTGCCACCGGCAACCCGCTTTTTCGAAGTTTTTCATTATTAGCGGTTGATGATCATCCGCCTGGTTTCATTTACATTATTGTTCTGCTTCAGGTTGTAGTAATAAACGCCTGGTTGCAGATTTTCAGCATTGAATGAAATGGTGTGTGTGCCGGCATTCTGGTAACTGTTTACCAGTGTTTTTACAAGCTGTCCCTGCTGGTTGAACAACGAGATGGTAACCTTTCCGTCAGAAGGCAGGATGTAATCTATTGTGGTTGACTCTCTGAACGGATTGGGATAGTTGGTTCCAAGGTAACTTTCAACTGCGCTCAGCATGGGAAGGGTATAACGGGTGCCGATCTGCTCGCCGCTTGCATCGCAGAAGTGGCTGATCGGGTTGATTCCAAAGCGAATTTCACTGCCGTCATACTGGTCGGTAACTTTTCCGTTGATGGTGAGAACGGGTTTCGAAGGATCAATGCTGGAGGTGCTGTAGAACTGATTAATCCATGAAACTCTGATGGTTCCGTCATTGATTGACATATTCAGTTCGCCAAACGGACTGCTTACGCTGCTGATTTCAAGCATCTCTTCGGGATAGTTGATAACCAGACCCATTGCTGAAGCTTCGGTAATGTCGTTCGCATAAACACCAACGGAGAAATCGTTGCTTACAGCCTGTTTGTGATAGGCGATTTCAGGCATAGCCAGTTCGGTGCGGGTGGTAGGCACAAATGTTCCGTTTACGTCTCCGGCGCTGGATCCTCCCATTTTTGGAACATAGTGCTTGGCACCTGTGTGGTCAACCTGCAGGTCTTCGAATACCCACGGTCCCGAGGGGAAGGGGTAACCCTGAATAAACCATCCGATAACCACTGTCCAGTAGTCGTCCCAGGTTACGGCGCCATCACCGGTAACATCGGCGGCAAGCGTCTGAATGGGTGAAAACGGGTACAGATTGCAAAGATGCAGAAACATTATAAGCGCATCTCCCATGGTTACACCGCCGGCTGTAATTTCGGTGGTGGCGTGAATGGTGTAAGAGCCGTAAGGAACATTCGGGAAGGTGTAGGCTCCGTCAAGCCCTGTGGTTGCCGTTGCTACTACTGCGCCGTCGGCGTCAATCAGGTCGAGTTCTACTGATGGAATTGGCTTGCTGTCTTTCAGGTGGTATAAAACCTTACCACTAATCTCGGACTGGGCAAAAGATTGTCCCAGTATCATTGAAAACAGAGCCAGTAATGATAATACGCGGGTAATTTTTGTTTTCATTTGCGGGTTGTTTTTAGTTTTCTAATCGGGTTATTTTTTGTTTTTGCTTAGCTTAGTCATTGTGTTTCCTGCTTTTCAGATCATCTATCCGGCGAACATATTTTGAAACACAATCTATCATTAATAAC
>LUZO01000278.1 GCA_001603685.1 Bacteroidales bacterium Bact_23 | reverse complement strand
TGTGCGCAATGCCTGCAGCTATTGAAAAAATCATGTAACAGGAATTATTATATTTGGTTTTGATAAAAATTATTTAAATAGTTTTTTCCGTTGTATTTTTTTGTATTTTTAGAGTGGGAAACCATAATTGGCCCGGATTGTGGTTTCTGACAGACAATCTTTGGTTTAACATGCTGATAAATAGTTGCTTGTAGAATTTTATCAAATATTGTTTAGTTCAGGTTTAAAATCCCCTGGTTGCTGTAATATTAATTCATCCGGCAATGAAACTAATTGTTAATGCTTCAAATGTACATGTGGGGGGGATGCTTCAGGTTGCAATATCATTTATAAATGAGTTGCAGAATTTTCCTGAGCATGAATATCATGTATTCTTATCCGTTGAAGCGGAGAACCAGATTTATGGGCATGGCTTTCCGGCAAATTTCATATTTTATTCGTTTCATTCCTATACCAGCAAAAAGGGCAGGCTGAAAAAGCGCTGGTTAAGTTTTCGCAGGCTCGATAAGCTGAAACTGCTTGAAAGGGTTATAAAGCCGGATGTGGTTTTCACCGTATTCGGCCCTACTTACTGGAAACCGCGGGCGCCGCATGTTGCGGGCTTTGCCATTCCGTATTTTGTGTACCGTGAATCGCCTTTCTTCAGGGTTACCAACAAAATGATATTATTGAGGCGAAAGTTTCTTAATCATTTGAAGGAGTGGCATTTCATGCACTATGTAAATTATCTGGTGGTCGAGACAAATGAGGTAAAGGAGCGTTTGGCAGAGATGTACGGGCTTTCGGAAGGCCATATCTTTCATGTCTCAAACACCTTCAGCAGCATTTATAATAATCCCGCCATGTGGTCGGATTGGATAAAACTGCCTTCCAGAATTAAGGGCGAATTGCGGTTGGTTACGATTTCAACCAACTTCAGATATAAAAATCTGACTATTATCAATCAGGTAATCAATGAATTGAAGAAGATAGCTCCTTCGTTGCGATTCAGGTTTATTCTCACCATCACTGAACAGCAGTTTAAAGGGCTGCATCCGGATAATAAAAAGTACATTCATTTTTTGGGGCCTATTGGTGTGGATGAGTGCCCGTACCTGTACAAGCAGTGCGATTTTATGTTTCTGCCTTCGTTGCTCGATTGCTTTTCGGCCTCTTATCCCGAAGCCATGAAAATGGACCTGCCCATCCTTACTTCGGATCTGCCTTTTGCTAAAAATGTTTGCGGTGAAGCTGCGGTTTATTTCAACCCCGTGGATGCCAGGGATATAGCCGAAAAAATCTATATGCTTTACAACGATCCGGTTCTTCAGGCAAGAATGATTGCTTACGGAAAACGAAAGCTCAGTGAATTTGGAACCGCCAGGGAGCGTGCGCGGCAATATCTTCAGATTGCCGGAATTGCGGCAAAAAGCCCGCAGCCGAAAGGGCTTGTCAGAAAGGCTGTAGAACCAGCTTTAGTGTAGTGCTTTTGCCGGAGTTACCGGTAAAGTTCAGCAGGTAAAATCCGGGATAAAGTCCCGCGGTATTTACCGGAAGATCGTTTCTGCCGGGAGCTATCTGATATACATTTTCCGAAACAAGCTTGCCTGAAATATCAAAAACGGAGGCATTAACCCTCATCTCCTTTTCAGACCAGGCGCACAGGTAGGTTTGTTTGTCGCTTCCGCTGTAAATATAGGCACTGCTGAGCAACCCGTGTTCTTCCTTAATGCCTGTGGAGCCACTGTTTACCTTCAGTTTCAGGATTACCGGCAGGTGGTCGGAGTTGTAGGCAAGGGCATTCAGAACTCCGGCGGGCACGCTGGTGTTCTGAGGCTGGTCGTTGATGGAACGGTTAAAATGCCTGCCGTCCTGGCCAAGTGCTTCGTAGGAACCGGCTATGTAGGTGATTCCCTTCTCACCCTGCATGATTGGCGAGGATGCCAGGATAAAATCAAAGCGGTCGTCCATTCCGCCGCCCGACTGGCATCCATTACCGCCCGATGATACCGACTGGGTATGCCATTTTGCAAAATCGTAGTTTTTATTCCAGTTGCCGGGTTTGTCAATCGGATCGTAAAAACGAAAAGCCTGATATTGCGCCACCGGTGCAATCAGGTTCTGATAGGCATCTTCGGTTGATGAATAAACATTGAAGTCGCCCATTATCAGGAAGTTGCCCGGCAGGGCGTTTTTGTTCAGCCAGTTCATAACCGAAGCTGTCATGGTTGCCCTGTCAGTTTTGTCGGAACCGGTGGTACCGGCTTTCAGATGGACAACGATGCAGTTAATGAAAATGGTGTCGCCCTGTGCCAGCCCGTCACCCCGGTAGTAGAGCCTGTACAGGTTAATATCTCTCACAAAGGATTGAATAACGGATTGCGAGTGGAGTACCAGCTTACGCGAGTCGTAATATAGCTGGTTGATAATATAAGAGTTTGCAATATTTGAAAGTGCCGCTTTCCGATAGTGATTTTTGCCATCAATATTTAAAACCTCATTCAGAATGCGGTTGTGGTAAAACTCGTACTGGCTGATCTCATTCACCGTAAAAATATGGGGATTCACATGGCCTGTGATGGTTTTCAGATAGAGATCCTTTTGCTCATGGTTATTGTTTCCGGAAGTACAATAAGAGGTATAGTTGCCATAATTTAACAGGTTATATTGCATTACCGTCAGCGTGTCCTGTGAATGGGCTATCAGGAAGCAAAACAGAAAATTCAGCAGAAATAGTGGCTTTTTCATATTCATTGAAGCTGTTCATACAGCTGTCTCTTATACACATCTG
>LUZO01000277.1 GCA_001603685.1 Bacteroidales bacterium Bact_23 | reverse complement strand
AAATATAATAGGCCAATTATCGCTTTGCTCAATTGGTCTAAATATTTTAACCATCGGCATTAACGATTGTAATTTACAAAACAGTTTGGACTATTTTGTAAATACAATTCGTATTACAGCAGCTTTCGGCTACAGAAATAAAAAAGGCCACCTTCTCAGATGGCCTTCAACAGGGTATCGGCTGATGTTATGACTTTCTGAACAGCTTATCTACCGGGCCTTCTTCGCCGGCTTCCTTGTCGTCGGTATAGTATCCGTATCCGTATCCCGAACCGTAACCATAACCGTAACCATAGCCGTAGCCGTAGCCATAGCCGTAGCCGTATGAGTTCTTATCCATCTTCACATCATTCACCAGAATGGTCATATTGGGAATCTTTCTGGATTCGATGTCGGCGATGATTGAACCGAACACCTTTTTGTTGGTGTAGTTCTGCCTTACCACGAATACCTTAACCTCCGCATATTTCATCAGCAGGAAGGCATCGGTAACCAGCCCTACGGGAGGCGTATCGATGATGATGTAGTCGTACAGCTGCTTCAGCCCTTCCATCAGTTCGTCGTTCTTGTCGGAGGCAATAAGTTCGGCGGGGTTTGGCGGAACCGGGCCTGCCATCACGATATCGAGGTTATTGAGCGGCGATTTCTGGATGATGTCCTTCAACTGGCTGCGGCCCGACAGGAACGAGCTGATACCTTCGGTGTTGGTCAGCCCGAAGTCCTGGTAAATCTTGGGTTTGCGCAGGTCGTATCCCATCAGCAGGGTCTTTTTTCCGTAAAGGGCAAAGATCGATGCCAGGTTGATGGAGGTAAAGGTCTTGCCTTCGCTCACCATGGTTGAGGTAACCAGGATAACCTGCTTGTCCTTGTTTTCGGCGTAATAGCTGAGGTTCGTCCTGATCGATCGGAAGGATTCCGAAATGGATGATTTCGGATACTCCGCCACCACAATCTGGCTCTCCTTGGTGTTGTGAATGATGTGGCCGATCATCGGAATCGAAGTCAGGTTCTCAAGGTCTTTCTTGTCAACCAGTTTGTCGTTGAAATAATCCTTACCCAGCACATAAATAATCGGGAAGATGAGGCCCAGCATGAAAGCGATGGTGTAGTTCAGGCTCTTCTTCGGCGAAACCGGCTGAAGTTTTTCAATGGTTGCTTCGTCAATTACTTCATTATCGGGCATATTCGAAGCCCTGGTAATCTGAGCTTCCGACCGTTTCTCGAGCAGATAGGTATAAATGGCATCATTGAGTTTAAATTTACGCTCGATGCCAAACAGTGCTCTTTGGGTACCCGGCAACTGGTTGATGCGGGCGGAAAGCTGGTTGATCCGGTTGTCGATATCCCTGATTGCGATGTTCGAAGTGTTTACAATATTTTTGATATTCTCCTCAAGGGTGCGTTTGTTTACCCTGATGCGGTCGTCGAACGATGCGATGATGGGGTTCTTTTCGCGGGCGGTAAGCAGGGCTTCGCTGCGTTCCGCATACAGGCGGGTAAGTTCGTTGATCAGCGAAGTAAGCACCGGGTCGTCAATTCCCATCGAAGAGGGAACGGTCATACCATCTATGTTATCATCGTTGGTTTTCAGGTAGTTCTGCAGGTATAGGTAGTATTTGTTCTTTACGATCAATTCGGCTTTTTTGTCTTCAAGATCGCGCATCATGGTAAAAACCTGCTGCGACTGGAAATCCAGGTTCATCACCTCGTTGGTGGTTCTGAACTGCTGAAGATTCAGCTCGGCGGTGTGCAGCGAATCGGAGATGCCCAGCAACTGATCATCGATAAAATTAATGGTATTGGTAGCTATCTGATTCTTTTTTTCGAGGCTTCGCTTCAGATAGGTAGAGGTAAGCATATTCATGAAGTCGGCAGCTTTGTACATATTGCTGCTTTTCATCGATATTTCAACAATAGAGGATTCTCTCTTTATAGGTTCTATGGTATAACCCATAAATTGCCTCACCAGATCTTCGGTTTTGTTGAAGGTAAAGAACATATTTTTCCCCTGATGCTCTTTTCCCTTGTAATTGGGATTCAGAATAACCTTAAAGTTATAGAAGCGTCCTTTTATCTCCTGTCCGAAATTGAATTTTCCGTTGATGGAGACCTGTTTGCTGATATCTTCAAGCTGTTTGTGCCGCGAAAAGCTGTAGAGTGATGCCGCTTCGCCTTCGGTATTGAGGGTAAACTGATCGTCGGCAATAATCTTGATGTTGAATTTCAGACCGGCAGGTTGCGGGAAGGCGGTGTCAAAAACAACCGTAAAGGGCGATTTGTGATACAACTCGGTGGTCATAAAATTCTCTTCCAGAAAATACGAAACCCTGAAATCGAGTGAACGGATGGTTCTGGTTACCAGTGAGCGCGACTTGAGAACTCCGATCTCATTTTCCAGATTCTGGCTGCTTTTCATATTGCCCAACCCAAGTAACGACTGAGGATCAAAGCCTGATTTATCATCTTTGATCATTACGGTGGTACTTACTTTATATACCGGCTCGGTATATTTGTTGAATAAGAAAGCAATAACCAGCGCAATAAATATGGTAATGACAAAAAGATACCAGTAGCGGTAAAATTTGAAGAAAAGCTGTTTAAAATCAATCGATTCTTCCTGGTTTATTTCTTTGATATAATTCTCCACGGTTAAAGTTTATTTTAAGAAATTAAGAA
>LUZO01000276.1 GCA_001603685.1 Bacteroidales bacterium Bact_23 | reverse complement strand
GTCTTTCCCAGCCGGGACTCAGAGACCAACTTCCAGAAAAACAAGGATTAAGACCCGGGAATAATTGGAATTTTGTCATTTTTTTTGTTTTTACTCAGAGACCAACTTCCAGAAAAACAAGGATTAAGACTTGACGCCTTAATCGTCGAGAGGTCTTTCCCAGCCGGGACTCAGAGACCAACTTCCAGAAAAACAAGGATTAAGACGGGGAACCTGATTGGGTCTTGCCATCTCTCTGGGCAACCCCTCAGAGACCAACTTCCAGAAAAACAAGGATTAAGACTCGAACCTGCTGAAATAATGTAAATTAGAAGGAATATACTCAGAGACCAACTTCCAGAAAAACAAGGATTAAGACTTCACTCTTCTTTTTTTTAAAAAAAAGGGAGGGAGCTCTCAGAGACCAACTTCCAGAAAAACAAGGATTAAGACTCCAATCTCCCATTAGATCAATCACTAGAATGTTATTCTCAGAGACCAACTTCCAGAAAAACAAGGATTAAGACAGCTACTTTGGACCCATTCTTGGTAAATCCATCTTTATCTCAGAGACCAACTTCCAGAAAAACAAGGATTAAGACTGCTTCCCGTTTTTATTCGGGATAACACTAACAACCTCAGAGACCAACTTCCAGAAAAACAAGGATTAAGACTAATGGTGTCATGGTGAAATAGTTTTAAGGCTAATACTGCTCAGAGACCAACTTCCAGAAAAACAAGGATTAAGACCCCCTTTTGATGGGGGAACCATTCTTAGTGACTCCGTCTCAGAGACCAACTTCCAGAAAAACAAGGATTAAGACGGTCAATGTCGGAGCTTCAACAGCCACTTTTTTTAGAAGTGCTCAGAGACCAACTTCCAGAAAAACAAGGATTAAGACTTTTGTAACACGGCGAAATAGTTTTAAGGTTAATACCTCAGAGACCAACTTCCAGAAAAACAAGGATTAAGACAACAACTGCGTTGCCCATAGTCGTTCACGCCTTTTTTCCTCAGAGACCAACTTCCAGAAAAACAAGGATTAAGACTTGCTTTCTTTGCAGCTTCAGCAGCGGCCCTTTCAGCACTCAGAGACCAACTTCCAGAAAAACAAGGATTAAGACACTAAAGTCTCCCGCCAACCGAATAGACTTTATTAACTCTCAGAGACCAA
Organism: Bacteroidales bacterium Bact_23; assembly: GCA_001603685.1. Taxonomy (GTDB): domain Bacteria; phylum Bacteroidota; class Bacteroidia; order Bacteroidales; family Lentimicrobiaceae; genus Lentimicrobium. The sequence goes on along the minus strand of LUZO01000276.1, from coordinate 2,257 downwards.
CTTCCAGAAAAACAAGGATTAAGACTTACCTCCATTGGAGGTAATTAACTTTTCCAACGGTGCTCAGAGACCAACTTCCAGAAAAACAAGGATTAAGACAGTCTTATGAAATGATTCATTGTAATTACTTTCATCCCATCTCAGAGACCAACTTCCAGAAAAACAAGGATTAAGACAAAAGAGAGGTTTTTCACCTCGTAATCTTCCCAGCTACTCAGAGACCAACTTCCAGAAAAACAAGGATTAAGACTACACTAGATTCACTTTCAGAGAACACTATAACGTCCTCAGAGACCAACTTCCAGAAAAACAAGGATTAAGACGATTCTCAATACACTAGATTCACTTTCAGAGAACACTACTCAGAGACCAACTTCCAGAAAAACAAGGATTAAGACCCCTTAAAAGACGTTAGGTGGCTTTGGCGCCCACCCTCAGAGACCAACTTCCAGAAAAACAAGGATTAAGACCATACAATGGCTGTCCTGTGCAAAGGAGCACTAAGAACTCAGAGACCAACTTCCAGAAAAACAAGGATTAAGACCTCTTCGAACATGTCAGCAGGAGTCATATTCTTACGAGCCTCTCAGAGACCAACTTCCAGAAAAACAAGGATTAAGACCCGCGATTTTCCTCAAGATAGGTTTTCGATTTGGAGCTCTCAGAGACCAACTTCCAGAAAAACAAGGATTAAGACATGTTGAAATAACTGATTTACCAGTTGGTGTGTACGATTCTCAGAGACCAACTTCCAGAAAAACAAGGATTAAGACACAAACGGTATAAATCACCATTTCCATAAACGCTGCCGCTCAGAGACCAACTTCCAGAAAAACAAGGATTAAGACCGCAGCAGCGAAGCTATACAGCATATACTATACTCTCAGAGACCAACTTCCAGAAAAACAAGGATTAAGACGATGAACGCTAGCTCGGCGTCCATTACGGAGTACTCTCAGAGACCAACTTCCAGAAAAACAAGGATTAAGACAATGCTTAAAAAAGAAGTTTGAAACAATAAGGACAAACTCAGAGACCAACTTCCAGAAAAACAAGGATTAAGACTTGTAGGTCCTTACTCTTCTATTCCCGGCCTTTACTGTCAGCTCAGAGACCAACTTCCACGAAAACAAGGATTAAGACTTGGCTATCTTTAGCATCAGCCGGCCGTTTGCATCCCTCTCAGAGACCAACTTCCACGAAAACAAGGATTAAGACCAGGCCGCTTCGGCCCGGCCGTCCATTGGGACTTTCAAGCTCAGAGACCAACTTCCACGAAAACAAGGATTAAGACTCGCAAGGTGACCTTCCTATTGGGGGCCCCCACTTCGAGCTCAGAGACCAACTTCCACGAAAACAAGGATTAAGACCTTTGCAGTCACCTTTCGCAAGGTGACCTTCCTATTGGGCTCAGAGACCAACTTCCACGAAAACAAGGATTAAGACCCCCCACTTCGAGGGCCCCATTGTACACGTGGGACTCGACCTCAGAGACCAACTTCCACGAAAACAAGGATTAAGACTCCCTTCTGGGAAAATCTGAAATGCTCCCATAATTCTCAGAGGCCAACTTCCACGAAAACAAGGATTAAGACGCTATGTGGAAAAACCTGTTTTCCTCAGTTTTGAATCCCGCTCAGAGACCAACTTCCACGAAAACAAGGATTAAGACCTCCTAAGGGGTCTTTGCAGCCACCTTTCGCAAGGCCTCAGAGACCAACTTCCACGAAAACAAGGATTAAGACCCATGGCCACTTTTTGGCCGATCTTAATGTTGTTACTAACTCAGAGACCAACTTCCACGAAAACAAGGATTAAGACGGGATCCGGGTAAGTATCCCCGTCTCCCATCAGTCGGTAACTCAGAGACCAACTTCCAGAAAAACAAGGATTAAGACAAGATGACCTTTTTATTTGGGGCCCCGACTTCGAGAGCTCAGAGACCAACTTCCAGAAAAACAAGGGTTTTGGAATTGCGGATTGCGGATTGTAGATTTTGGATTGAAGGAACGCCCCTCTTTATAGGGGTAATCAATTTCAAATTTCTAATTTCTAATTTCTAATTTCTAATCCGCCGCGGCGGACTAATTTCTAAATCTAAGGTGGGAGCAGGAATGATGAAATAAAGTAACTTCTTCCACGCCGTAGGCGGTACTCTTAACCAGTCTTACTTCCTACCTCATACCTCTTACTTCCTAATTTCTAATCCGCCGCGGCGGACTAATTTCTAAATCTAAGGTGGGAGCAGGAATGATGA
>LUZO01000275.1 GCA_001603685.1 Bacteroidales bacterium Bact_23 | reverse complement strand
TTAATCTAAAAATTTCAAAAAAAATGAAGAATTACGCGAAGCACTTTTTATTTTTTGCTGCCGCTATTATGATTGCCACGGCAAGTATGGCCCAGGTCAAATCAAAGAAAGCATCGGCTGCAAAAAAGCAGCAGCCTGCAAAACAGGAAGCCGCACCCATAAACATTAATATGGGAACTACCGGCCAGAAAGGCGATAAGACTTTATACGCCGATGAGTGGACGGTTCCGGCCTCCACGCTCAAGTTTATGCAGTTGCCCTATGCCTACGATGCACTTGAGCCTGTAATTGATAAATTGACGGTGGAAATCCACTACAGCCGTCACCACAGGGCCTACTACGACAACTTTTTGAAAGCCATTGCCGGAACCGATATGGAAAAGATGAATATTTATGATATTTTCTTCAAAATATCTGATCTGCCGGCTGCCGTAAGGAACAATGCCGGAGGTTATTTTAACCATGCGCTGTACTGGCACAATATGTCGCAGAAAGGCGGCGGAAATCCTTCGGGTGAGCTTGCCAGGGCCATTGACAGGACATTTGGCAGTTTCGACGAGTTCAAAAAGAGATTTGACGATGCCGCTAAAACCCGTTTCGGTTCAGGCTGGGCCTGGCTTGCCGTTGATCTGAAGAGCGGAGAGCTGTTCGTTTCATCCACCGCCAATCAGGATAATCCCCTGATGAACACCGAATCGAACAGAGGATTTCCGATTCTTGGAATTGATGTGTGGGAGCACGCCTATTATCTGAAGTATCAGAACAAACGCGCCGATTATGTGGAGTCGTTCTGGAAAATTATCAATTGGAATGATGTGGAAGCCCGTTACACACATTTCCTCCAGACAAGAGAGAAATTCCTCAGATAGGGATTTTGACGTTTCGGAATCTCAGCCCTGCCGGCCACCGGCGGGGTTTTTTTGTGCAAAAATGAAGCCGGCGGAATATTCATTGAATTCCAGCAGGTAAGCAGTAAAAAAGGCAGCCGGTTGGGGCTGCCTTTGCAATATTGAAATAGCTGATCTTCTACAGTTTGCGTTTTACTTCAACTTCCTCGTAGCCTTCGATGATATCTCTGACTTTGATATCGTTGAAGTTTTCGATGTTCAGTCCGCATTCGTAACCGGCGGCAACCTCCTTCACATCATCCTTGAAGCGTTTGAGCGATCCGAGGTGTCCGGTATAAACCACGATTCCATCGCGGATAACCCTGACGCGGGTGTTGCGGTTGATTTTTCCGTCCAGTACCATACATCCGGCCACAGTTCCCACTTTGGTGATTTTGAAAACATCCCTGACTTCGAGGTTGCAGATGATTTTCTCCTCGATTTCGGGAGATAGCATACCCTCGATGGCCTGTTTGATTTCGTTGATTGCGGTATAAATAATGGAGTAGATGCGGATGTCAATCTCTTCCTGCTCAGCCAGTTTGCGTGCATTGAGCGAGGGGCGCACCTGGAAGCCGACGATAACGGCATTTGATGCAGATGCCAGCAGAACATCGCTCTCGGTGATTGCGCCCACCGATTTGTGAATGATATTGACCTGTACTTCAGGAGTTGTAAGCTTAAGCAACGAGTCGGAAAGAGCCTCCACCGATCCGTCAACATCACCTTTTACAATGATATTCAGCTCCTTGAAGTCGCCAATGGCAATTCTACGTCCGATTTCATCCAGGGTGATGTGTTTCTGGGTTCTGATGCCCTGCTCGCGTTGCAGTTGCTGGCGTTTTGATACAATACTTTTCGCCTCTCTTTCATCGGTCATTACCCTGAATGTATCGCCGGCAACCGGAGCGGCATTCAATCCGAGCATAAGCAGGGGAGCGCTCGGGCCGGCCTCTTTGATAAGCTGGTTGCGTTCGTTGTACATCGCCTTTACTCTTCCGTAGGTAATTCCGGCCATCACCAGATCGCCCTGTTTGAGCGTTCCGGCCTGAACCAGTATCTTGGCTACATATCCGCGCCCCTTATCGAGCGATGATTCCAGAATTGTTCCGTGAGCCAGCTTTTTGGGATTTGCCTTGAGTTCGAGCAATTCAGCTTCGAGCAGTACTTTTTCAAGCAGCAGGTCAACATTGATGCCTTTCTTTGCTGAAATCTCCTGACTCTGATATTTACCGCCCCAATCTTCAACAAGAATATTCCTTTTCGACAGTTCTTCCTTAATCTTTTCGGGGTTAGCGGCGGGCTTGTCAATTTTGTTGATGGCAAAAACGATGGGTACGCCGGCTGCCTGAGCATGGTTGATGGCTTCCACCGTTTGCGGCATCACCATATCATCGGCTGCAATTACAATAATTACGATGTCGGTAATTTTTGCTCCCCTGGCCCTCATGGCTGTAAATGCCTCGTGACCCGGAGTATCGAGGAAAGTGATTTTCTTTCCGCTGGGCAGCTTCACTTCATAAGCTCCGATGTGCTGTGTAATTCCTCCGGCTTCACCGGCAATAACATTGGCGTTACGGATATAGTCGAGCAGCGATGTTTTTCCGTGGTCAACATGTCCCATAACGGTAACAATGGGTGCGCGGGGCACCAGATCTTCCGGATTGTCTTCTTCTTCCTGTTCGGCCAGTACTTCGGCATCTTCAGCACCTACGAATTTAACGGTAAATCCAAATTCGTCGGCAACCACCACAATGGTTTCTGCATCGAGGCGCTGATTGATAGAAACGAAGAGCCCGAGCGACAGACAGGTTGAGATTACCTGATTTACCGGTACATCCATCAGGCTGGCCAGTTCGTTTACTGTTACAAACTCGGCAACTGTGATGTTTTTCAGATCTTCTTCACGCTTCATTGCCTCCTCGGCCATCATCTGGCTGGCGATACTTCTTTTCTCTCTGCGATACTTCGAAGCTTTCGATTTTCCGCCGCCGCTGAGCCGCTGAAGCGTTTCTTTAATCTGTTTCTGGATATCTTCCGGCGACAATTCGGGCTTAGGTGCTTCGCGGCGGGTTCCTTTCTTATCGCGTGTTGGCCTGCCTTTTCCTGTAGCAGTGGTTTGACGGCCGGTCTGTGTGGTTTCGGCAGTTGCTTGTCCTGCGGCTCCGGTTTCTCCGGCTTTCTTAATGCGTTTACGCTTTTTCTTTTTCGATTTTACATCGTCCGAAGAAGAGGCTACCGGCACTTTGGGTTCCGGCTTACGGGGTTCGGGGAGTTTCATGGTTCCCAGAATGGTGGGCCCTTCAAGCTTTTTAACTTCTGTCCGGATGAAGTTCGATGCCCGTTCAGGCTCGGCCGGCATAGTTTCGGTTGCAGCCTCAGTTGTTGCCCCGGCCGATTGTGTTGTTTCAGGGGCTTTAGCCTCCTCGGTTCTGGCTGCTTCAGGAGTTTGGGCAACCGTATCCGTATCTTTCTCCTTTTCGGCAGCTTCAGCGGGTTTGGTTAACTGTTCTTCAGCAACCGGAGTTGCTGCTGCGGATGTTTCAACCTTTTCTTCAACGGCAGGTTTTTCCGATGCCCTGGCTTTTTTCTTTGTAGCCTTCTCTTTTTTCGAGGGGGTTTTTACAACGGAATCGAGGTCTATTTTACCGACAACTTTAAGCTTTCCGGGAGCAGGTTCAGCCTGTTCCGTTTTTGGCTCTTCGGCCGGTGTTTCAGCTACTGAAACAGGCTCTTCGGGTTTTGCCGGTTCGTCGGTAATTTCAGGTTCAATATGTTTTACAGGCGCTTCTTTAACGGGCTCTTCAACAGCTACGGGGGTGTCAGCTTTTTCGGTTTCCTGTTCAACAGGCTGTGCAGGAGCAGCCTGTTGTTGCACGGTTGTTTCGGCAACCTCTTCAGGGGTTGGATCAGCCTTCTTCTTTGGCGTTGCAGCTTTTTCCTTTTTAGCAGGTTTGCTGCGGGTTTCGGGCTCAGGAGGCATATTCCGGATGATGAGTTCATCGCGGGTAAGTGCCGGCTCATAGTCGTCGTCGGTTACATGCCGTTTTTCCGGAATGGAAATGGTTTTATGCTGGGTGTATTCAAGTTCAATCTTCTGAGAGGTTTCCTTTACGGTCTTCTCCGACTGATACTCTTTAACCAGCAAGTCATAAGCCTCGGGCGTGAGCTTGGTGTTGGCATTGTTGTCGATCTTGATTCCTTTCTTGTGAAGGAATTCAACAATCGTGGCCATGCCCACATTAAACTCCTGTGCAGCCTTACTAAGTCTTGAACTTTTCCTGATTTCTGACATACTGTTGTTTGCTGTTAAAACCCGTTTCCTGCTACGGATTTGCTGTAAAAATACGGTAAATATGTTATTCAAAATCCAAGAGTACCGTTAATTTAAAAGTTTTCCCGATAAATTTACATAATATCAGGATTTATTCAAATTCAGCCTTCAGGATTTTTAGTACTTCCCTGATGGTTTCTTCTTCCAGATCGGTGCGGTGTGTCAGCTCTTCGATACTCAGGTCGAGAACGCTGCGTGCCGTATCGCACCCTATGCCTTTAAACACATCAATGATCCACTGATCAATTTCGTCTGAGAATTCCTGGAGATCAACATCTTCATTGTCAATATCCGAATCGCGGTAAACATCAATTTCGTAGCCGGTAAGTCTGCTGGCAAGCTTGATGTTGTATCCTCCCTTACCAATAACAAGTGAAACCTGATCGGGTTTCATGTAAACTTCAACCCTTTTCTCTTCTTCGTTGATGTGTAGTGAAGTGATTTTTGCAGGGCTGAGGGCGCGGGTGATGTAGAGCGACGGATTGCTGGTGTAGTTGATTACATCGATGTTTTCATTGCGCAGTTCGCGAACGATTCCGTGGATACGCGAGCCTTTCATTCCCACGCAGGCACCTACCGGGTCGATGCGGTCGTCGTAACTTTCAACGGCAATTTTTGCGCGTTCGCCCGGAACCCTTACAATGTTTCGGATGGTAATCAGACCATCATAAACCTCGGGGACTTCAGATTCGAACAATCGCTCGAGAAACACCGGAGAGGTGCGCGACAACACGATAACCGGAGAGTGGGTCTTTTCGTCGATATACACTTTCGATACAACGGCACGGATGGTATCGCCCTTGCGGTAGAAATCGGAAGGAATCTGTTCGGAGCGCGGAAGGCTGAGCTCAATGTACTCATCATCAAGTACAAGAATCTCTTTTTTCCACACCTGATAAACTTCACCGGTAATGATTTCGCCGATCTTTTCCTTATACTTCTTGAAAATACTGTCTTTTTCGTATTCCTGTATTTTCGACATAAGGTTCTGGCGGATAGCCAGGATTTCGCGTCTTCCGAAGTCCTTCATTTTAATCTCTTCCGATACCTCTTCGCCGACTTCAAAGTCGGGTTCAATTTTGATGGCTTCAGAGTAAGCGATCTGACTGTTTTCATCTTCAACTTCCCCGTCTTCCACAATTTCACGGTTGCGCCATATCTCGAGGTCGCCCTTGTCGATGTTGACAATCACGCTAAAGTTCTCATCTGAGCCGTATTTCTTCACAAGCATGTGTTTAAATACATCCTCGATGATGCGCATCATGGTTTCGCGGTCGATGTTTTTGAACTCCTTAAACTCGGAGAATGTTTCGACTAAATTGATATGTTCCATTTTTCTTAAAGTGTTCTTTTAGAAAAAGTAATTTAATGGTTTGTTTATCTGAAAGAGATAACCACTTTGGTTTGTTTTATTTCTCCAAAGGGGATTTCTCTGGTTTCT
>LUZO01000274.1 GCA_001603685.1 Bacteroidales bacterium Bact_23 | reverse complement strand
CCATTAACTATTTCCAAAATAAACACCAAAACATATTTAATGTTTTAGATATATGATATTAATCTTTCACCATAAATCTCAGTTTCCGGTAAATTCCCTAAGCTCAGTAAACAATTTCTGAACCGGCAACCCCATGACATTGTAGTAGCAGCCTTCAATTCTTTCCACGCCCACATAACCAATCCACTCCTGGATGCCGTATGCCCCCGCCTTGTCGAACGGTTTGTAATTCTTAATATAATATTCAATCTCAGCCGGTTCCAGTTCCCGGAAAAACACTTCCGTTTTCTCGTAAAAGCAGTGCAGCCTTTCGCGGCTTCGCAGGCACATTCCGGTGACCACCGTATGGCCTTTGCCTGAAAGTTTCTGAAGCATGGCTGCCGCTTCGGCTTCATCGCCGGGTTTGGCCAGACTTTCATCCCCGAGCCACACAACGGTATCGGCGGAAATCAGTACGGTACCGGCAGGCAGTTTCTCCATATCGAAAGCCAAAGCCTTGTTACGGCTGATGTAAACCGCAATCTCTTCGCATTTCAGATGAGCAGGATAGGTTTCATCCGTTTCAATGGTTTTCACCTCAAATTTCAGTCCGGTTTCAGCCAGCAGAAACTGCCTCCGGGGCGATTTGGATGCCAGGATAAAATGATGGCCGTTATTATTCAGGTTGATCATGATTAGAATTTAGATTTTTTGTTCCCGGGGCTTCCGCCGGAAACGGCATACAGGCGGCTCAGATGGTTGCCGCCAGCGGAACCATTCCCGCAATCCCTGCCAGCATCAGCAGTTTCAGCCAGGTGCTGATCCGGTGAAACTGCTGCTTCTCCTCCGAAAGGATAATCCGGTACAGAATAAACAGGAGCGGGAACAGTACCAGCACGGCAAAATAGAGCGCCATCACCGGAAAACTCAATGATATAAAATACAGGATAGCCGGAAAAGCCAGTGCCACCATCGCCAGGCCTGGAATAAAGGCGATCACCTTTGCAGTGTACAGGCCATGTGCCAGCGGCAGGGTACGGTATCCCGCCTCCCGGTCGCCATCAACATCTTCCATGTCCTTCACAATTTCGCGCACCAGCGAAACCAGAAAAGCGAAAACAGCATAGGCGCTCACATAGTGGTTGATGGCTTGCTGACCGCTAAGATATAGTGCATGAAACTGTCCGGGCTGCCTTTTCAGCATATAGAATTCAAAAATCCAGACCACCATTACCACCATGGCCGACATAAACGCCACCGCCAGATTTCCCCATAAAACGGTCTTTTTGTAATGCGCCGAATAGAGCCACAACATACCGGCAATCATGAAAAAAATCAGCGAAAGCTTGATGGCACCGGCCATCCACGACAGAACAACGCCTGCCGCAAGGGCAATGGCATTAAAAATATAGTAATATCTGATCGCCACTTCCTTTTGGATTTCACTTCCCAGCACCACCCTTCCGGGATGGTTCACGAGGTCGGCTTTCTGATCGAAATAATCGTTTATGATATATCCGGCGGCGGCAATCAGCACGGTAATGCAGACCAGCGCCACAAACAGGCCGCTGCTCATGGCAGGCTCCAGTCCCGAATGCCCGTAAATCCGGCTGTAGATGGTATGCCGCAGCAAGGTTTGGGTAAGGATAATCACCAGCAGATTGGGCCAGCGGACAAGTTTAAGAAACGGCCATATTTTCTGATCAAAAAGCGCTCTCATCCAATGCGATCTTCTACCAGTGAAATGCATTTCCGTTCATCCACTTGCCCTGCACCTTCATCACCTGTTCAATAACATCGCGCACACAGCCTTCACCCCCTTTTGAATGCGAAATATAGCGGCTGACCGATCTGATTTCTTCGGCGGCATCTTCGGGACAAACAGGCATTCCAACCCTCTGCATCACCTGATAGTCCGGAATATCGTCGCCCATATAAAGCACCTCTTCGGGTTTAATGCCGTGTTTCCCGATGTAATCTTCAAACACTTTTATCTTATTATCAACGCCGAGAAAAACATCATGCAATTTCAGTGCATTGCAACGATGGCGCATCGATTCGGAATATCCGCCCGAAATAACGGCAACGCGGTAGCCGCTTTTCACCGCCAGTTGCAGCGCATAGCCGTCCTTTACATTCCCGGTGCGCAACTGGTCACCCGTATCGGTAACGAGCACCACGCCGTTGGTCAGCACCCCGTCGTAATCGAAAATAAAGGTGGTAATTCTTGTAAGGTCTTCCTTGTAATTGTTCATAATCCGTTCAACGCTTTAATTCATCGTTATACCTGCGGATATTCTCACTCAGCATCGTATAGATCTGCTGAAGTTCCGCCTCACCCTCCAGCATACGGAGGTGTTTTTCAATGGTCGAAACATCGCCTCTCACGGCCGGTCCGGTTTGCAGCAGTGCCGGATCCTGCCCCTGCAGCCGCTTTGCCGTTTCATCAATCAGCGGAAGCAAAATATCAGGCGCAACCCCCGATTTTTCAATCAGCCTTGATGCGATGGCATACATGTGGTTTGTGAAGTTGCAGGCAAACACCGCCGACAGATGCAGTATGGCCCGCTGCTCACTGCTGATCAGCCTTACATCGTCCGAAACCCTGGCGGCAACCGCACTCAGCAGCGTAGTGGTTTCATCGCTGTCGCCCTCAATGCAGAAAGGTACCCTGCGGATATCGGGGTTGCTGATTTTGCTGAAGGTCTGCAAGGGATAAAATATGCCAGCCCGCCCGAAATGCTGCGAAATGGCCGAAAGCGGCTGTGAGCCCGAAGTATGAGCCACAATTCCGTGGAACCGGCCGAGCGCTTTCAGCCCGGCAACAAATCCGGGAATGGCATGATCGGAGATGGCCAGCAGCAGCAGATCAGCGGAGTCGTCAATTACCGAGGGATCAGCGGAGGGAATGCCTCCGGTAAGCTGCGCCAGCTTTTCGGCACGCCCGGCCGTACGGCTTACGATGTGCCGTATGCCATATCCTGCATTTGCCAGGGCAGGTGCAAGATGCGTTGCCACATTGCCCGCGCCTGCAAACGAAATGGTTCTGATTTCAGTGATAGCCATAAGGGCGTAAAGATACAAAATCCGGCGACTGCCCCCGATTTTCTATCCCACAACCTTGCGCGCCTTGCCAAATCTTCGCCAGACGCCCACGGCAATACCGGCAAACATGATGATGGCGCCTGTCCACAGAACAATAATCCAGGGGAAATACAGGATTTTCACCACCAAAAATTCCGGCTTTTTCTCAAATACTCCAATATTTATGGTTTTGGCTATCTCGGTAACCTTGTCGAAGCGGAGGCGAACGCCCGAACCTGGAATTTCAACCACCCCGCTCTCAGCCATATTGCCGCTAACGGTGTATGCAAGCGGATAGCTTTGGGCCACGCCAAGGCTGTCCTCTGCTTTCAGTACCGCCACAATCGAAATGTGATCGGCATTCTCGCTCATACTGCTTACATACAGCGAATCGAAGATAACCGGAGTTTCATTGGCCATCAGTGTATCGCCCAGGGTATAGTTAACCCCGCCGGTGTAGGTATATCCGCCGGGCAGCCGTTTCGAGGGATCCTCGGCAAAGGTGATGTACATGTAAATATCGCCCCTCAGCATATTGCGGGTATCCGGATTGTGCACATTGCCCATCATGGAGTTGTACTTGATGGATGGGTAGAGCGAAAATTTATGGTACAGTTGTCCGTCAGCACCCTCCTGCAGGAAGTCAACCTGATGGAAGGTTTCATCGCGTTCATCGCGGCTGCCGACATAGTTAACCTTATACTCACCCAGCTCTTTCGGCTGACCTTTAAACAGCATGGCATTTCCGCCGCTTTCGGGCATACCCTTCACGGTTTCTTTCGAAATGGTTTCGGTATTCGAGAAGGTGATCAGCACACCAAGCAGAAAGATGCCAAATCCCACATGGGTGATGCCGGCGGCAGTATTGCCGAAACGCGAAGCAAATCTGAACAGGAAACCCAGCGAAGTGAAAATGGTGAAGGTGATGCTGAACAGGAATATTCCGTGTGCTATGGTCATATGGCCATCGGCTATTAATCCCCACACCGTGAATACCAGTGCCAGCGCCAGCGGGTAGATGATGTTTTTTATAAACTTCTTAAAATCGTTTTTGCCGTAGCCCAAATACTGGCCGATGGCCAGCAGCAGCGTCATCATAATGGCAAACGGAAGTTGCCAGGTATTGTAAAAGCTAACCGAATCGGACGAGGGAGCCATGTTTGTTCCGAATATCTTGTTAATGACCGGCACCGAGGTTGTGCTGATTACCTGGAAAGCGGCAAGCAGCATTACAATGGCGCCGTACATCATCAGAAATTCACGGGTAAACAGGGCCGGCAGGTCGTTTGCACGGATGTTCTTCCGGTTTCGTATCAGTTGCCAGAGCGGCAGCAAAATAAATACGGCCAGAAAGAGAACCAGTTGCAGACTCCTGCCGTCATCGCCAAAGGCATGAACCGAGGTCTCTCCCAGCACGCCCGAACGGGTCAGGTAGCTGGCATAAATTACCGTAATGAAACCGAGGAAGGTAAAGACATAGGTTCCGTAGTAATATTTGTCGCGTTTGTATGAAAGCAGCATATAGTGCAGTGCGGCAACCTGAACCATCCAGGGTATCAGCGAAGCATTTTCAACCGGGTCCCATGCCCAGAAACCGCCGAAAGTCAGCGACTGATACGCCCATGCGCCGCCCAGAATCAGGCCAACGCCCAGCAGGCCGATGCTCAGCAGCAGCCACGGGAGTACCGGCTTCAGCCAGTAGCGTTTGTCGCCCTGCACCAGCGATGCAAAAGCAAAGGCATATGGAAAAATGGCTGTGGCATACCCCATGAACAGCATGGGCGGGTGAATTACCATCCACGGATTCTCCAGCAGCGGATTCAGTCCGTTGCCGTCAGCGATAAATCTCACATAATTCGGATTCTGAAAGAAATCCATGCCGGCATTGTCGGGCAACTCCCTGAGCAGCACAAACGGGTTGCTGCCGATGGCCTGCCCGGCCAGATTCAGGCCAAGTATCATCGTAACCAGGATAAGCTGGGCAAGCACGACAATGGACATAACTCCGCCTTCGAGCTTACGCGCCGTGAGCATGGCACCAATGCCGTAAAGCCCTATAAACAGCGCCCATAGCAGAAAACTCCCCTCCTGCCCTGCCCAGAAACTGGAGATAATGAATTTGCCCGGCATAAGCACCGAAGAGTGCCTGAATACATAGGCATACTCAAAATAGTGGTTCACTATGGCATAAAACAGCGTAGCACTGATTCCCACAATGGAAAAGGTCTGAATCAGGTAGAAGATTCTGCCAAGTTTTCGGCTCCTGAGATCTTCAGCCCGGCCCTTCTCAAGGGTACGCAGATAGAAAAACAGTGAAAAAATACCGGCTACAAGCGCCAGATAGGTCAGCAATCTGCCAAGATAGTAAGGGCCAAGGTGCTCACCTACATATGCAATTTCGTTCATAAGTAGATATGTATCAGTGATTAAGTGATTGAATTCGCTGTGCATCGCACATTTACAGGCCTATGCACATTTTGAAGCGCTAAAATACAACTCTTTCTTTTGTTTTCAGGAAGAAATAAATCATCTTTGTATAACGAATTTTGAGTTGATATTGTAATCAGGCAAATCAGTTTTTCTCAAACCTGCAGATGGAAATCGAAATC
>LUZO01000273.1 GCA_001603685.1 Bacteroidales bacterium Bact_23 | reverse complement strand
CATCATTGATTGCCCGTTTCTTCTGATTATGGTTGCAAAATATTGGCTATTCCATAATTTTGCGCCGTTTTAACCCGGCCGTTCAGCTTGCGGACAGACAAAATATCGGTTTCAGCGGACCATAGGATTGTCCAAAAGTAATGGATGTAAATGGCACCCATTGAGGATCAGGATTTTGGGGGATTTTAGAGTTCGATATGGTAATCGGAAGTTACCTTTTTGGAATTCTTGAAATAAAGGATAAAGCTAAAATTTTGGGCCGGGTGTAATTTCAGAAAAGTCATTCATGGGTTCTGTGGCTTTCTGAAGATTTGACTAATAATACTAAGTTGAAGTGAGATATCAGAACCCATAGACATGATTAAAGGGAGTTTAAAATGGAGGAAACCTTTTTTAACCCGGGAACATTCTTTGCTCCTGCAGGCAGATCAGATGATTCGGCGCTCAGGGAAAACTACCGGAAGCTGGCATCGGACATTCAGCTGGAGATGATTGCTGAGGCCATTCCAGATGTTGCTCTGATTCTTGACCAGAACAGGCAGGCCGTATTTGCCAATCACGCATTACTCAATTTAATCGGTTCTGCCGGAGGAGAGGATATTCTCGGCCACAGACCCGGTGAGATTTTAAATTGCATCAATGTAAAAGGTGCGCCCGATGGCTGCGGAACTTCAAAAGCGTGCAGATTGTGCGGAGCGGTGAATGCCATTCTGGAATGCCAGACCTCCGGAACCTCATCAACCCGCGAGTGCCGGATTGTCAGCCGGGGCAATGGCGAATCACAGCAAAGCTACTTTGATTTTGAGGTTAAGGCAAGCCCGTTTTATTTCAAAGGCCTGCAGTTTACCATGTTTGTTGTGAAGGATATAAGCGATAAAAAGCGGCGCCAGATGCTGGAGCAGATGTTCTTTCACGATATCCTGAACACCGCTCTGGGACTGAACGGATTGCTTGAAGCGATAGAAAACCCCGAAAGTGAGGAGGAGTTTAAAATGGCGGTTTCCTGGGCCAGAAAAGCGGGAAATGAAATTCTTGAGGAGTTGGTTTCGCAACGCACCCTGGTAGCGGCTGAAAACGGGAATCTGGTGGTAGAGCCGGAAAGATGTTCGCCGGTGCAGTTGCTCAACGATGCAGTTGCTTACCTCTCATATCAGAAAATTGCCGGAAATAAGAAAATCTTCATTGATCCGTTCTCACATGCCACTCCTTTCGAAAGCGATCCGGCACTGATCAGGCGTGTATTGATCAACCTGATGAAAAACGCACTGGAAGCATCTCCGGTAGGCTCTGTTATAAAAGCCGGGGTGAAGTTCATCGATAAGTATGTCCGCTTTTGGGTAAATAATCCCGGTGAAATGCCTGAAGATGTCAGAATGCAGATTTTCCAGAGGTCGTTTTCAACCAAAGGTGAAAACAGGGGAATCGGTACCTATTCCATCAAGCTGATTGTTACGGAATACCTGAAAGGTAAGGTAACCTTTGAAAGTAATAGTGAAAACGGGACAACCTTCAGGGTTGACCTGCCTGTATCACTGGCAGTCGGCAAAAATGAACCTGCTGCCTATGCAGGCGCCGGAATGGATATTTGAGTTTTAATAATCTGGCGGAAAAGATCAGGCGATCTTCAGGTGATTGTTAATCAGGTTGATAAGTATTTCCGACTTAATGGGTTTGGGAATATAATCATCACATCCGGCCTTCAGGAATACCTCACGATCGCCGGGGATGGCAAAAGCCGTGGTTGCAATGATGGGGATGGTGGGCTTAACAAGCTTGATTTCACGGGTGGCCTCTACACCATTCATTACAGGCATCTTGATATCCATCAGAATCAGATCAATATCTTCGTAAACCTTTGCGTACTCCACTGCTTCAAATCCATTGCTTGCACGAAGCAAATCATATCCTGCCTTTTTTAACAACTTCTCTACATACCTGTAGTTGGAATCCTCGTCTTCGGCAACAAGAATTCTGATCTTCGGCATCGAATCCGCGTTTAAAACATTAATTGATTCACTCATTTCTATGATGTAGCCCGGCCATTACCGGAAAATCTTATTTCAGTTTAATTCTTTTCTCTCCTTCATTTGCCGTTTACCGTAAGGTATCCTTTAAATGAATTGCAAAATAAATAAAAAGTAACTACAGTTTTAAACAAAAATGCCTTTTTTGAGAGCAAAGGCACCTTTATTCAACACCGGCAAATATGCCTCGAATATACAAAATAAGTGGGCTAAAGTCAAATTGAAGACGATATTTATTTTAGTGTCTGGTAATGTTTTGATATTCAGTGTTGTGCGATGGGTTTAAAATGGTTATCACGCTTTAATCATGCCGTAAAGCATGCTTATTTCCTCTTTCCACAAGGTTTCATCCGGCGTTTCCAGTATGATGGGCAGATTATTGAAGCGTGCGTCATTCATAATTCGTTCGAAGACTTCCTTTCCCAGCAGCCCTTTTCCGATGCTGTCGTGACGGTCGACCCGGCTTCCCAGCGGCTTCATGCTATCGTTCAGGTGGATTCCGCGAAGATAGGAGAAACCGATGATCTCCTCGAACAGCCTGAAGGTCTCTTGATACCCTTCGGGGGTGATCAGGTCGTAGCCCGAGGTGAAGGTGTGGCAGGTGTCGATGCAGACTCCCACTCTCGATTTGTCCTCAATCCGGTCGATGATGTAGCGGATTTGCCCGAAATTATGGCCGAGATTGGTTCCTTGCCCTGCCGTGTTTTCAATTACGGCGGTTACGCCGTTTGTCTTGTCCAGTGCCAGGTTGATGGATTCGGCGATGATGCTGAGGCTCTCTTCAGGCGTTACCAGTTTCAGGTGGCTGCCTGGGTGAAAGTTAAGCCGGTCGAGGCCAAGCTGCTCACAGCGCTGCATCTCATCCAGAAATGCTGCTCTCGATTTTTCCAGTTCCGCCTTTTCGGCATGACCAAGGTTTGTGAGATAACTGTTGTGCGGAAGTATCTGCCAGGGCTGATATCCGTGGAGGGCACAGTTCTCCTTAAACTGTTCAATGCTTTTTTCGGAAAGGGGAGGAGCTACCCACTGCCGCTGATTTTTCGTAAACAGGCCAAATGCCTTTGCACCGATGGCCGCCGCATTCAGGGGCGCATTTTCAACCCCTCCCGCAGCACTAACATGAGCACCGATATACTTCATAAGTCAAGGTTCTTAACAGCCTATAAAATTAACAAAATCCCCTTTACCACTTGTCTTTGCCGGAAACAAAAGGAAACGGGGGGCTCCCCCCCGTTTCGCGGAATTGTTTCTCTGTTTTACAAGAGGTCAAATCTGTCCAGATTCATCACTTTGCTCCAGGCGGCCACAAAGTCACGGACAAACTTTTCTTTGGCATCATCACTTGCATACACTTCAGCCAGAGCCCTGAGTTCGGAGTTTGCTCCAAAGATCAGGTCAACGCGGGTAGCTGTCCATTTCAGTTTCCCGTCGGTGCGGTTGTATCCTTCAAAGATCTCGCCCTCGTCAGAGGCAGCCTTCCATTCGGTGCGCATATCAAGCAGATTTACAAAGAAATCGTTTGACAGAACTCCCGGCCGTTCGGTAAAGATGCCGTGTGCCGAGTTGTCATAGTTGGCATTCAGTGCACGCATCCCGCCAATCAGTACCGTCATCTCGGGTACGGAAAGGGTGAGCAACTGAGCCTTGTCAACCAGCAGCTCCTCCGTAGGGACGCTGTATTTGTCTTTCAGGTAGTTGCGGAATCCGTCGGCTACAGGTTCCAGTACGCTGAACGATTCAACATCAGTCTGTTCAAGCGATGCATCCATTCTGCCGGGTGAAAAAGGAACCTTTACATCCAGTCCGCCCTCTTTTGCAGCCTTTTCAACTGCGGCATTTCCGGCAAGCACAATCAGATCGGCCAGCGAAACCTTCTTTCCATCCTTGCCTTCGCGGTTAAATTCAGCCTGAATCTTTTCCAGCGCTTTCAGCACCTTCTCCAGTTGAGGCGGATTGTTCACCGTCCAGTTTTTCTGGGGCTCCAGCCTGATCCGTGCGCCATTGGCGCCTCCGCGTTTGTCTGATCCCCTGAATGTAGAAGCGGACGCCCATGCGGTAAGTACCAGTTCAGGAACGGACAGTCCCGACTTCAGGACCGCTGCTTTCAGTTTCTCCGCATCTT
Organism: Bacteroidales bacterium Bact_23; assembly: GCA_001603685.1. Lineage (GTDB taxonomy): Bacteria > Bacteroidota > Bacteroidia > Bacteroidales > Lentimicrobiaceae > Lentimicrobium. The sequence goes on along the minus strand of LUZO01000273.1, from coordinate 2,261 downwards.
TTTCGTCGATTAACGGATGATTGACTTCCGGAATGGGATCCATCCAGATCAGCTCTTCTTCAGGTACTTCGGGCCCGAGGAAACGGGAGCGCGGCCCCATGTCGCGGTGGGTTAGCTTGAACCAGGCGCGGGCAAAGGCATCTGCGAATTCATCGGGGTTTTCGTAAAACCGTCTTGAGATTTTCTCATATTCCGGATCGGTTCTCAGTGCAATATCGGTGGTGAGCATGGCCGGGGCGTGCCTTTTTCCCGGAGTATGGGCATCGGGAATCGAGTTGGCTCCGGCGCCGTGTTTGGGTCTCCACTGTTTTGCGCCGGCCGGGCTGGTAGTCAGTTCCCAGTCGTATCCGAACAGGTTCCAGAAAAAGTTGTTGGTCCATTTGGTGGGGGTGCTTGTCCAGGTAACTTCCAGGCCACTGGTAATGGTGTCGCCGCCTTTCCCCGATTTGTACTTACTTTTCCATCCGAGTCCCTGCTGTTCGATTCCGGCGGCTTCCGGTTCCGGCCCTACATTTGCGGCATCACCGGCACCGTGGGTCTTTCCGAATGTATGTCCTCCTGCAATCAGGGCAACGGTCTCTTCGTCGTTCATGGCCATCCGGGCAAAGGTTTCGCGGATGTCTTTGGCAGCAGCCATCGGGTCGGGGTTTCCGTCGGGGCCTTCCGGGTTGACATAGATCAGCCCCATCTGTACGGCTGCCAGCGGGTTATCCAGGTCGCGCTCTCCTGAGTAACGCTCCTTTCCGCTCAGCCATTCGGCTTCGGAACCCCAGTACACATCTTCATCGGCTTCCCATACATCGCTGCGGCCGCCGCCAAATCCAAAGGTTTTGAAACCCATGGATTCAAGCGCCACATTGCCGGCCAGGATCATCAGGTCGGCCCACGATATCTTGCGTCCGTATTTCTGTTTTACCGGCCAGAGCAGTCTGCGTGCCTTGTCGAGGTTGGCGTTGTCGGGCCAGCTGTTGAGCGGTGCATAACGCTGCTGTCCGCGTCCGGCTCCGCCGCGCCCGTCGCCAATGCGATAGGTACCGGCACTGTGCCAGGCCATACGGATAAAGAGCGGCCCGTAATGGCCGAAATCAGCGGGCCACCAATCCTGCGAATCCGTCATCAGCTTCCTGAGATCTTCCTTTAATGCTTTCAGATCTAGTGACTTAAACTCTTTAGCGTAATCAAAATCCCTGCCCATTGGGTCTGACATTTCAGAATGCTGGCGCAGAATGCTTAACCGGAGCTGATTTGGCCACCAGTCGCGGTTTTTGATACCCGATGCGCCGACGCTGTGCTTAAGCTCATTGCCGGAAGCCTTCTCTTTTTTCTTTTTTGGGTTGTTTTCCATAAATTTTGTTGATTGTTGGGGTGATGCTTTAATGATGGGTGAAGCGTTGGACCGAATCATCAGTAAATGAGCGGGAGCAGACGCCGGCCGTTATTCGGCTAACGGTTTTGCCGGCTTTGGTTTGGTTGGTTTTTTAGTGTAAAAATCCGGGGATGACTTTCCGGAACGGCCGGTAGATCATCCCCGGTAGGGCTTATCAGAGGCTCTTGTGGCAGAACCACCAATCATAGCACTCATACTCAGCAAGGCGTTTCTTTGCTGTCTGAACATCCTTTGCAGGAGGGATGATAACGCGATCGCCGAGAAGCTCGTTGTTGGGCCAGTTTGCCGGAATGGCAACCTTGTTGGCATCCGATACCTGCAGCGCTTTGAGAGCCCTCAGAATTTCGTCCATATTGCGGCCGATTTCCTGAGGATAGAACAGGATGATCCGGATAATTGAGCTGGGGTCGATCAGGAATACCGCGCGAACGGTATCTGAAGCCTTGCCCGGATGAATCATGCCCATTGCGCTGGCAACATTGCCGGTTGAGTCGGCGATAATGGGGAAGGGGATCTGCACATTCAACTTTTCCTCGATCCACTCATCCCATTTGATGTGTGAGAAAATCTGGTCGATGGAAAGCCCCAGCAGTTCGGCATTGAGTTTTTTGAATTCCTCGTTGCGTTTTGCAAAAGCAACAAATTCGGTGGTGCAAACCGGAGTAAAGTCGGCGGGATGGCTGAAAAGCACCAGCCATTTGCCCTTGTAATCATTGATGAGGTTCTTTACACCGTGTGTGGTCTGAACAGTGAGATCGGGAATTCTGTCACCGATCAGAGGGAAACTTTTTACTTCATTCATTTTTAAATAGTTGATTTATTAGTGATTAATTGAAAGATTTACTTTGAAAGGAATGCCGAGTACATCCATACC
>LUZO01000272.1 GCA_001603685.1 Bacteroidales bacterium Bact_23 | reverse complement strand
AAGTATATTAAATGCCGCTTCGTTGTGTTTCATCAGGTATGATGTCCGGAAAGTTGTACTCACCGGCGTGCTCAGCCCGAAAAGGTGGTAATCGAAGGTAAGGTCGGCTCCCGCTGAGTTGTAATATCCCGTGATGTTTTCTGTAATCAGCCTGCTGGTGTCATAAAACATGCCCCACCGGATTCTTTTCACATATAACAGGCCGCCCAGATGCGTGTCGGGATATCGAAGGGGTAAGCGGTAAGTGATTTTCAGGCTGTAGGCTTTTTCGCTTGCAGGCAATTCCGCGTATCCCCGGCTGAAACCGATAACATCAATAAACCGGTACTTTTCATGGCTTACCTCCTGAAAGCCGCTATAGACCGAAAGCGAGTTGTTGGCGCCGAAGCCGGGAAGGAAAACCTGCGACTGAAGAGCGAAAAGGTGTCCTGAGGCGATGTCGCCAAACGGCGTATGCCGGTATCTCACATCGATGTTGTATCCGAGCCGGGGCGCAAAATCGCGGTAAGCCTGCCGCATATAAGCGTAGTTGAACAGGCGGTAGGAGAGGGCAGAGAACAATCCCTCGGCTTTTTGGCTGTGCTCCGTAGTGAAGTTGCCGGTTTTGATCAGATGATCGGAAATCTGGGCATAAAGCCCTTTTGTATAGCGGCCGCGCGAAAAGTTCAGCGCCTGCGCCACTGATAGCTTCAGGCTGGTTTCGTTCCAGGTGTACCGGACATGCTTCCCATTCTCATCCGACATGGTTGCAGCCCTTATCCCGTGCGAAATGCCGGCGCTAAGTTCAGGATACCATCCTTTCCACACAACATCCGTCCGCACAATTCCGGCTCTTTCATGGATGTTGTAATCGTATCCTGCCGTTACAAACATGGTACTCAGCAGATTCTGGCTCATAACCGAAAACCCGGGTTGTGCCGTTTCGCTGTCGGTATTGATAAAACTCGGCGCCCAGCTGTGAATGTTGAACAGATGGGCGGCTTTCTGATATTTTTCGGGTTTTAACCCGCCTGAAGTTGCCTGAAATCTCTCCCCCTTATATCCTTCCTGGCCGGAGAGTGCGGCGGCCAGCGGCCACGACGCATCGGTATCGGGTTGGTAAACCGGCCCTGTCAGGTTGCCGGTGCCGCGGCAGGCAATCCGGCTTCCATCGGCGGTGTATTCCAGATAGGCAAGGGTGTTCCCGTTTGCTGAAGGCGAAAAGGCGCCGTAAGCCGCTGCCGTCAGTACCACGGCTTCTCCGGTTTCAGGATTTACGCGGCAAATCTGGCTTTTCCCGCCAACCGATGCGGTGAATAGTAGATCACGCCCCGAAAATACCGGTTCGCTGATTTCCGAATATGAAAAGGGCAGCACCTCGCTGAATTCCCCGTTTTCAGGCTTAAACAGCATCAGCGCCTTGCCGGCTTCAGCGGTGGCAATAAAAGCAATGGCGGTCATATCATCCGACCAGCGGGGGTACGAGCCCGAAATGCTGCCGGCAAGCGGATATTTTGTCATGCTGCCATTCTGAATCACGGCAAGGTATTGCCTGCCGGCATCATCATTGCCGATGGCAACCGTTTTGCTGCCGTCACGACTGATGGATGGCGCGAAAAGCCTGTCGGCAAACTTTCTTCTGATGATTTTGCCGGTTTGGGTATCCAGATAAACGAGGTCGGTGTGGCTTACCGTTTCCCAGCGAACATGCGGGCGGTATTCCGACCATACCACGATTCCGTTGCCATACGAAATGTGGTTGTCGAACACATACCCCGGCGTGTGCAGCAGGGTCTCTTTTCCGGAAGTTTCTATCCTAACAATCCGCGGGATTGCGTGCAGTGAGGTTTTTAGCGCAATAAAGGACGAATCGCCCGTCTGCTGCGGATAGTGGTAGCTGGTGTAGCTTACCGCCCTTTCCGGATTTATGCGCGCGGCGCCATCGCCGGACTGCCTGCCTTCCCAGAGGTTGTTGAGGTAATTCATCGACTGATAATAGGTTTTCCTTTTATTCAGTCCGGTAACTTTCTTAAGGCCGCAGTTGAAGGGAGTGATAACCATCGGCTTCCGGGCAACGAAATTCATCGCACTGTTCCAGGGCTCTTTGCCGTAACTCATTCTGGATGCGGCGATGATGTGATATCCCACGGCATAGATATCGGGAACAAAATCCCTGTATGAACCCAGCGAAGCCTTCGGATAGCTGTAGATGCCTTTTTCAGCCATAATGGCCCGCAGCGGGGCATTGAAGGCGGGAGCCCTTCCCCGTCCTGCCTGACTTAAAGCGGTTTCGGCCACTACCGCATCCCCCTCCAGAAACCAGGAAGGGACAAACAGTCCGGTAAACGCTGCATTTATCTGCTGTCCAAACAGATATCCAAGCGCATGGGTAATTCCCTGATCGGTTTTCGAGATCTGGGCGATGTGGCGGTATTCATGCAACGCCAGCTGATGCAGCCAGGGCTGCGCGTAAATATCCTGGGGCGGGGTGGTAAATACCTCAATCCTTCGGGGCGCCCAGATGGCGTAGGCGTTCGAAATTGCACTGCGGGGATGCAGAATCACCGGCGTTTTGCGTGGTTTTACCTTCAGACCCGAGGTAACTTCATCCGCTCTGGAAGTGAAATAAATGGCTGTTTCCCGCGCCTGCTCAGTGAGATAATCGGGAAAAATAAACCTGAAATTTCCGGTGTCGATCTTCATCCATCGGGTTGAGGCCGGAGCCTGCCCGATGTCGTAATACTGGCCCCGGACAAACAGGGGCAGGGTGGCAAAAAGGAAAGATATTACTGTGAGAAATCGTGTTTTCACCGTTATGCTTTATCTGATTTTAAGGATGAATGATTTATCTTTCCGCCATTTGCTGATATGCCGTCCCACTATTGGATGGAAAAGCATCTGCAGGAAAGCTTTCCGGCATTTCAGGATCTGAAGTTAATGATTTCCGGTCTCAAAATACTGCCATTCAGGATTATCAGGGAACGGTGCCACAATGGCAATCACCTGTTTGCTCACCGGATGAACGAAGCTGACCTTTCGTGCGTGCAGACTGATTGAACCGTCGGGGTTTGAGCGGGCGGCGCCATATTTCAGGTCGCCTTTTATGTGGCAGCCTATCAGGGAGAGTTGCGCCCTGATCTGGTGGTGCCGTCCTGTAATTAGTTGTACCTCAATCAGATGCCATGTCTTTCCGGAAGAGACCAGCCTGTAATTCAATTCCGATCTTTTTGCTCCCGGTGAGCCTTCGTCCGCCTGATACGACTTGTTTTGCTTCTCGTTTTTCCTGAGGTAATGCACCAGAACGCCTTCCTCCGGAACAGGAATATTATCAACCACAGCAAGATAGGTTTTCGTGATTTCCCTGTTTTTCAGCATTTGCGTCATCCGGGTAAGGGCTTTGGAAGTTTTGGCAAAAATCACCGCTCCGCTAACGGGCCGGTCGAGCCGGTGCACCAGGCCCAGAAATACTGCGCCGGGTTTGTTGTATTGCTCCCTGATATATTCTTTCAGGTTGTCAACCAGTGAGATATCGCCGGTTTTGTCGCCCTGCACAATATCCCCCGGCTGCTTATTGACAATAAGCAGATGATTGTCTTCATACAGAATTTCCGGGAATGCAGTCATGGCAAAATCGGATAAACAGGCCGGAGCGCGGTTCAACAAACGAGAATGGCGTTTTAAAAGGGTATCTCTTTAATACTGTTCTCTTTCGTTCGGGAAATCTACAGTCTTCACATCTTTAATATACGCCTTTACCGAATCCTGAATCTCTTCGCTCAGGTCGCTGTATCTTCGCAGGAAACGGGGCGAGAACTCCTGGGTAATGCCCAGCATATCGTGTAAAACAAGTACCTGGCCGTCAACATCAGGCCCGGCACCAATGCCGATAATCGGGATTTTTACCTCACTGGCTACGCGGGCGGCCAGTTTGGCGGGAATTTTCTCAAGTACAATGCTGAAACAGCCGGCTTTTTCGAGCAGATGGGCATCTTCAATCAGTTTCTGCGCCTCTTTCTCTTCGGTGGCTCTTACCACATAGGTTCCGAATTTGTGAATCGACTGCGGGGTAAGCCCCAGGTGGCCCATCACCGGAATTCCGGCGCAGAGGATTCTGTCAATCGATTCAAGAATTTCACTTCCCCCCTCCATTTTCACAGAGTCTGATCCCGACTCCTTCATAATCCGGATGGCAGAGTTCAGCGCCTCTTTCGAATTGCCCTGATAGGTGCCGAAAGGAAGATCGGTAACCACCAGCGCACGCTTTACGGCCCTTACCACCGAGGAGGCATGGTAAATCATCTCATTCAGTGTAATCGGAAGGGTAGAGGTGTGGCCTGCCATCACATTCGAGGCAGAATCACCAACCAGAATAACATCAATCCCTGCCTTGTCGAGCAAACGGGCCATGGAATAATCATAGGCTGTCAGCATGGCAATCTTTTCATCCTTCAGTTTCATCTCCTGAAGTACATGCGTGGTAACCTTGGTTACATTCGCAAATTTTGAAATAGAGGGTGTTATCATAACAGTTTTTTATGGTGTCAGAATTAAAAGCCACTGCAATGCCGGGTAATTACACCAGGTTGCAGGATGGTACGGATTGTTTTAAAACCACTACAAAGCAAAATGTTTTTTCGCTCTAAAACAAATAAACCGGACTTTATTTCTCGTCTGCCTGCTCATTCGGCAGTTATTATCTCAAAAGATGTTTATCTCTCAATGTTTTGTTTAATTTTGCAGCGATAAACGATAACAATCAGTCTGTTCTGTTGCCAACGGTTTAATGACTAATCCAATGAAGAAACTTCTGCTTTTACTGATTCTTGCTGCCGCTTTCCTTTTTAATTCCTGCGAAACCGATTTCGATGTTTCTGCCAATTGGTCTGATATAACCGTAGTTTACGGGTTGTTAAGCCAGAATGATTCCGTTCATTATGTGAAGATTAACAAGGCGTTTCTGGGCAAGGGCAATGCTCTTGAATATGCAAAAGAGAAAGACTCCAGCTCCTATCTTGGCCAGCTCGATGTAATGATTATTGAGAAAAACAGGGCGGTGGAAACCCGTAGCTTTGTTATGGATACCACCTCAATTTATAATAAGGAGGCCGGAATATTCTATGCTCCCGAACAACTGGTCTATAAAGCTGCATTTAAGATTCCGTCTGACTACTCATCTCGCGAATATACCTACCATCTTGAAATCAGAAACAGGCGCACCGGTAAACTGGTGACTGCTCAGACTCCGCTGATTCATGATTTTTCGATCGAGATTCCGCGTCCGGGGCAGCAGAGCATCAACTTTACCGCCGAAAGCAATCAGCGAATCAAGTGGTATTCTGCCAAAAACGGAAGGCGTTACAATGTGTCGATCCGGTTCTGGTTCGATGAGGTGGTCGGTGCCAGCCGCGATACCATTGCCCGCTATATCGACTGGAACTTCGGTTCGGAGAAATCCTCTTCGGTACAGGGTGGCGAATCTATCGAACTGTCTTATACTCCGGTCGCATTTTTTAGCGTCTGCCGAAGCCAGATTCCTTATAAACCGGGTAGCGAAATTGACGAAAACAGTGTTGTGGCACGACTTGTAAACAGGGTGGAGTTTCTGTTTGCTGTTGCAGGCGACGAACTGAACACTTATATGGAAGTGAATGAACCCTCTGCGGGAATTGTACAGGATAAACCGGATTATACGAACATTAATAATGGTATTGGCCTTTTCTCATGCCGTTACCTGAAGTCAACCGAATCACCCGGCGTAAAAATGAAAGTTGGCCCAACCACCGAGGAGCGGCTGATTAAAGAGGATTTGAAATTCATTAAGAAAATTGGTAACTGATTTGCCTGCCCCGATGCCCCCTGCGACAGAAATGCTGACGAAATGTCAGAATTGAAATGTCAGAAAAATTTTCTAAAGCCGGTTGATAAAACCGGCTTTTATATTATTTAATTGGCTTTATATCAGTGTGTTGCCAGTT
>LUZO01000271.1 GCA_001603685.1 Bacteroidales bacterium Bact_23 | reverse complement strand
GATTCTCTTTTTTATCTATCTGAGCATCTGTTTGCAGATAAATTTTTCAAAACTGTTTATAACCATCTGATATTTAATCAGATAAATCGGGTTCAAGTTAAAAAAAGAGGGTAATAACCTAAAATTCCGTAAATAACAGTAGCTTTTTAATATTTAATTTGAGGGTACGGTAATGAAAACAATTGGATTTCTGATATCAGCGGTTGTCTTCTTTGGTTTGGTACATACAGGCTGTAAAAATGAAGATCAGGAAGACATAAGATATACCCTGACGGTTAAAGTTGATAATGGTGCTGACGGGGCTCCAAGAACAGGGTCATATCAAAAGCCGGCCGGAGACTTAGTCAATTATGGTTACAGATTATTGGATGACTATACTGACATGGTTGTCATGCTGGGTACCGATACTGTTCCCTATGAAGGCAGCTTCATTATGGATGGAGATAAAACTCTGACAGTAACCACTAATCAGATGGTGCTGTGGAAATATCAGACAGAAAAGGCAGTATATTATTCAACTCCTGCAATCGGAGATGATGGAACGCTTTATTTTGGCACCGGGATGGGTGGAACAAGTGCCGGAGCCTTTTTTGCCATTTCAGGAGATGGAGCACTGAAATGGAGCTTTGCAGGTCAATATTCTTTTTTTTCACCGGCAATTGATGCATCAGGACACATTTATGTTCAGGATTTCGGATATAATCTTTATGCTTTTTATCCTGATGGTGAGTTGAAATGGAAATTTCCTAATACTCTTTTCCCGCACATGGTGGAAAATGTTGGCCAGCGCTGTCCTGCCATATCCGCAGATGGTACGATTTATATATGTGCCAACGGTCTCTATGCGATTTCTCCGGACATGGACATCCTGTGGCATTTCCCCGGATCACAGACCAAGTCGTCGCCTGCAATCGGGCCTGATAAAACCATTTATGTTGTGTTTGGTCAGGATAAGATAAAGGCAATTAATCCTGACGGTTCACTAAAATGGGAAAACAGGTTTGATAACCCATGGGAAATGTCGTTTGCTGCTCCTGCTATTGACGACCGTGGTTTTGTCTATATTGCATCCGAGGCGTTTTACCAGGGGAAGGATTATTCCGCTTTGTATGCTTTCCGTCAGGATAATGGAGAAATTCAATGGAGATATCCCGTAGGCCTGTTTGTAAGAGCTTCACCCGTAATAGGCACAGACCGTTCCGTATATATTGCTACCAAAGCTACAGAAACAAATAAGGCAAGACTTATCTGTCTCTCTGCCGAAGGAGTGAAAAGATGGGAATATGTAGTGGAAAATGTTCATGGTATGCCTGATGATATATATTCAACTCCGACGCTCGGGGCTAATGGACTGATCTATTTCGGTGCAGAAACCGGATTTCTTTATGCTGTTCGTGCCTCAGACGGTGTCTTAGCCTGGAAATTTGATCTGAAAATGACGGTCAACTGGTCATCACCTGTTATTCTGAAAAACGGCACCCTTTATATCGGGGGAATGGGAGGTACAGATTATGAAGGTTATATGAAGGCGATAAAAACCGGCTGTCCGGGTTATGCTCCCTCACCATGGCCAAGGTTCAGGCACGATAATAAAAACAGCGGAGCTTCAAATTGGTAATTGCAATATTTTCAAAGTTGTGAATTGCTTTCAAAAAAGAGAACCTTTGACCTGAATCAAGCGATTTTATAAAAATAATACGATTGAAAAAATATAACAGAACTATTGAGCGGAGCGGTAATTTTCTGAATATTTTAACCACCGGCATTAACGATTGTAATTTACTAAACAACCCGGAATATTTTGTAAATACAATACGGATAATTACAAAAAGCCACAGATTCTGGTCTGTGGCTTTTTTGCTTTTATGGGTTTGCTGAACCTCCTTAGGTCAGGCATCAAAGGTCGCAATGCGAATGCCCCGGCTTCCCTTGCAGATGAATGGACAAATTTGATACCTTTGCACCCTCAAAACAAAAGCAACCAATGGATTACAACTTCAGGGAAATAGAAAAAAAGTGGCAGAGGCACTGGGCTGAAAATAAAACTTATAAGACTGATATTGACCTCAGTAAACCAAAATATTATGTTCTCGATATGTTCCCCTATCCTTCAGGGGCGGGGCTGCATGTAGGACATCCGCTTGGATACATTGCATCCGATATTTATGCACGCTATAAGAGGCTGACGGGCTTCAATGTGCTGCATCCGATGGGCTACGATGCTTACGGGCTTCCGGCCGAGCAGTATGCCATTCAAACCGGTACACACCCTGCGGTTACCACCGATAAAAACATAGACCGCTACCGCGAGCAGATGGATAAAATCGGGTTTTCGTACGATTGGGACCGCGAAGTGCGCACCAGCGATCCGGAATATTACAAATGGACCCAGTGGACATTTATTCAGCTGTTTCACTCCTGGTACAACAATAAATCGGGCAAGGCCGAGCCGGTTGAAACCCTGATCAAAGCTTTTGAAGAGTCGGGAAATACCGGAATTGATGCGGCCGGAGGCGATATCGCCGTCTTTTCTGCTGAAGATTGGAAAGCCATGAATGAAAGGCAGCAGCAGGAGATTCTGATGAACTACCGCCTTGCCTTTCTGGCCGACACCATGGTAAACTGGTGTCCGGCGCTGGGAACGGTGCTTGCAAACGATGAGGTGAGCGAAGGCTTCTCGGTGCGCGGCGGGCATCCGGTTGAGCGCAAAACCATGAAACAGTGGTTGCTGAGAATCACCGCCTACGCCGACCGCCTGCTCGAAGGCCTCGACCGCATCGACTGGTCGGAGTCGCTGAAAGAGATACAGCGCAACTGGATCGGCCGCTCCGAAGGCTGTTCGGCACAGTTCGCCATCAAGGATTCAGACCTGAAACTGGAGATATTCACCACCCGCGCCGACACCATGTTTGGCGTAACCTTTATGGTGCTTGCGCCCGAACACCCCTATGTGGCTGAGATTACAACCCCCGGTCAGCGCGAAAAGGTGGAGGCTTATGTGCACTGGGCAAAGAACCGCTCGGAACGCGAGCGTATGACGGAAGTGAAAAAGATAACCGGCGAATTTACCGGCGCTTACGCCGTCAATCCGCTGAATGGCGAAGAGATACCGGTCTGGGTTGCCGATTATGTGCTGATGGGTTACGGAACCGGCGCCATTATGGCCGTTCCCGGCCACGACAGCCGCGACTTTGCCTTTGCACGCCATTTCGGGCTGCCCATCCGTCAGGTAGTCATCCGCAAAGGCGAAAACCCCGTTGACCCTTCGGAGTGGGAAGAGTCGTATGACTCGAAGGAGGGAGTGATGATCAACAGCGGGTTCATCAACGGCATGGAAGTGAAGGATGCCATCACTGCCGCCATCCGCCGGGTGGAAGAGGAGGGGATAGGCTACGGAACCGTAAACTACCGCCTCAGGGATGCCATCTTCAGCCGCCAGCGCTACTGGGGCGAGCCTTTCCCGGTTTATTACAAGGACGGAATGCCCTACACCCTGAATGAAGATGAGCTTCCGCTGGAGCTTCCCGAAATTGATGCCTATCTGCCGACTGAATCCGGAGAGCCGCCCCTGGCACGCGCCAAAAATTGGGTAAACAGGGATGGCTTTCCGCTGGAAACCAATACCATGCCCGGATTTGCCGGATCGAGCGGATACTACCTGCGCTATATGGATCCGCGCAACGATAAGGAGTATTTCTCGAAAGAAGCCAATGAATACTGGCGCAATGTTGACCTATATATCGGCGGTGCTGAACATGCCACCGGCCACCTGATCTACTCCCGTTTTTGGAATAAATTTCTGTATGATATCGGACTGGCAGTGGAAGACGAGCCGTTTAAAAAGCTGATCAATCAGGGAATGATTCAGGGGCGCTCCAACTTCGTGTACAGGGCCAACCCCGAGAAAATGGCCGAGTATCTGCTCTGGGAAGCGCTCAGAAACAAGAGAACCGGTGTAGAGTTTATCAAAAACTACCGCGATGGAAACCGCCGTTTCGACTTCTACTCAGAGGAAGCACGCCTGATTATCGAGGTAAAACGCCAGGAAGCGCTCGAAAAAGTGGCAGGCTATTACGGAGATTATGCAAAATTGAAAGGGGTAAAAATCCTGCTGATCCCGATCGTGGACTTCCTGAAGTTCGATGAGGTTTTGGCTAGGATAAACCGAGTAATCCGTGGTGAGGAAGAGCCGGTATTCGATGAAACCAAAGAGGGGCTGGGCCTGTTTCCGGTGTTCGTTTCGAAGAATTTCCCGGGAAGGGAGCACTTTTCGGATGCCCTGCATGTTGATGTGAACCTGGTTCATAACGATGTGCTCGATACCGAAGCTTTCAGGGCCTGGCAGCCCCATCTGGCCGATGCGCGCTTTATCCTCGAGGACGGCAAATACATCTGCGGCTGGGAAGTGGAGAAAATGTCGAAATCGAAGTACAATGTTCAGAACCCCGACGATCTGATTGAGCGCTACGGCGCCGACACCCTGAGGCTTTATGAAATGTTCCTCGGTCCGCTTGAGCAGTCAAAACCGTGGGATACAAACGGAATTGAGGGCGTTTTCAGATTTATCAGAAAGCTTTGGAAACTTTTCCACGACAATAACAACAACTTCAGAATCAGTGAGGGAGAGCCTGCTTTAGCTGAACTGAAAGTGCTGCATAAAGCGATTAAGAAGGTACAGTACGACACAGAGCGCTTCTCATTCAATACAGCGGTTAGCTCATTTATGATCTGTGTGAATGAACTCACTGAGCTGAAATGCAACAACCGCAGTATCCTCAGCGACCTTACCGTACTTATTTCGGCCTATGCGCCCCACATTGCGGAGGAGTTGTGGAGCCTGCTCGGAAACACCGGCAGTGTAACCAAGGCCAAATTCCCGGAGTACAATGAGCAGTACACCGTTGAAAACAGTTTTGATTATCCCGTTTCCTTTAACGGGAAAATGCGTTTCAAACTGACGCTTCCGCTGGATACTCCCGCTGCAGAAATTGAACAGGCAGTTGTTTCGGCACCCGAAGCTGCCAAATGGCTGGAAGGCAAAACACCCAAAAAGGTGATTGTAGTTCCCGGAAAAATTGTGAATGTTGTAATCTGACCACCGGCGGAAAGGTTCCGCTGTCCACCGCCGGTCGGGTAAAATCCTGGATTTGCGCCCGACTTCGTTGGATTCTTTATTGGAAATTTTACTTTGCTTTGGCCTCTGTTCCGGGTTCAACCCGGGCTTGACCTGAGTTCGGCTTGGGTTCGGCCTGGGTTCGGCTGCGCTCACCCACCAGGGTTCGGCTTGGGTTCGACTTGGGTTCGACTTGGGTTCGACTTCGCTCACCCACCGGCTCACCCACCGGCTCACCCACCGGCAGGCATCGGGCGGTACGATCTCTTACTCAATCGTGGCTGAATCCTTTTTTCTTTTTTCTTTTTCCTTTTTCCTTTTTTCTTTTCACTCTTACCTCTTACCTCTTACTTCCTACTTCCTACTTCCTACTTCATTTCCATTTCTTCCTTCACCGCATCCATCAACTTTTCCAGTTCCCAGGCGTCGGACAGGAGAAAATCGCCGATCCGGGTTCGGCGGAGGGCAGTAAGGTGTGCTCCGCTGTTCAGCGCTTCGCCAAAATCGCGGGCAATGGCGCGGATATAGGTGCCTTTGCTGCAGCTGATGCGGAAATCCACATAGGGCATCTGAATGCGGGTGATTTCAAATTCGCGGATATTTACCGGACGGGCCGACAGGTTGGGATCCTTATCTTTCCGGGCAAACTTGTAGGCTCTTCTTCCGCCGATTTTTATGGCTGAAAATACCGGCGGTACCTGCATTATATCGCCGGTAAGCGACTGGGCAGCCCGGTAAATCATTTCGGGGGTTATGTGTGTGGTTTCGTACTCGCGGTCGGGCTCGTGTTCGAGGTCGAATGAGGGGGTGGTGGCGCCGAGCCTGAAAGTGCCGGTGTACTCCTTTTCCTGCCCCTGAAACTCCTCAATCCGCTTGGTGAACTTTCCGGTGCAAACAATTAAAAGGCCATCGGCAAGGGGATCGAGGGTACCTGCATGGCCTACCTTTATTTTATGAATGCCGCAGTGCTTGCGCAGAAAATAGCGGAAACGGTTTACCACATCGAACGATGACCACTTCAGCGGCTTGTTGATCAGCAGAACCTCTCCCTCTTCGAAATGATAGGCCATCAGACAATATTCAGGTCATAACCGAATGCCAGCATGATGAGAATTGCCAGCCCGACAAGAATGCGGTAATAGCCGAACCATTTGAATCCGTGCTTTGTAAGAAAGCTGATGAAGAATTTAATGGCCAGCATGGCAACCACAAAGGCGATAACATTGCCAATAAGCAGTATGCTGATGTTTTCGGAAGTAATGGTACTGTAATTTTTCAGCAGTTTATAGCCTGATGCGGCAAACATGGTGGGAACAGCCAGGAAGAACGAGAACTCTGCCGCTGTTTTCCGGTTGAGTTTCTGTGCCATACCGCCTACAATGGTGGCGGCTGAGCGCGAAACGCCCGGAATCATGGCAATGCACTGAAACAGCCCGATTTTAAATGCGGTAGGATAGCTGATTGACTGATCTTCGGCCGGTTTGTTGAACCACTTGTCAACAAACAGCAGCACAATTCCGCCGGCAACCAGCATAACTGCAACCACAACCACATTTTCGAGCAGCATATCGATAAAATCGCCCAGAAGCAGGCCGATGACCGCTGCCGGAATAAAGGCAACGAACAGCTTGTAGTAAAATTCGAGTGTCTGGAAAAATCGTTTCCAGTAGAGTATTACCACCGAGAGGATGGCGCCGAACTGGATATTTACGGTAAATGCCTTGACAAAGTCGTCGATTTCCATCCCAAGCAACTCCTGGGTAATAATCATATGGCCTGTGGAAGAGATGGGAAGAAACTCGGTAATCCCCTCCACAATGGCGATGATAATGGCCTGAAATACTGTCATTGCTTAGTCGCGCGGCTTTTTCATGATTGCAAAAATCCCGATTACATATCCCGCCAGGATAAGCATAGGGGCGAGGGTTAGCCGCTGAAAGTTGAACATCCCTTCGTTGAATACCGCCGGATCATCGGAGCCGCCGCCAACCATCAGGATAAAGCCCAGTGCAATCACTGCCAGCCCGATGAGCATAAGACGGTAATTTTCCTTCCCGAAAGCAAACTGCATCGCTTTGTCGCCTGCCGGCAGCACCTTCCCGGCTTGGTCAGGCATCGCTTTGCCGATTGCAGGCTGTGCCTTTTTGGCCTGTACAGGCAGATCTTTGCCGGTTTTTTTT
>LUZO01000270.1 GCA_001603685.1 Bacteroidales bacterium Bact_23 | reverse complement strand
CCCCAATTCTGCGGCATAAATCATTGGTTACTCCTATGTATATTGTTGACCGGCTTTTATTGGTCAGAATATAAATAAAGCCTGTTTTATCCATTTGCGGCTTATGTCTTACAACAATTTGTTCTGATAATTCTCGTCCTGCAAACAATTACTGCAAAGTAAACATAAATAATAAACGCTTAATCAATTAAGAATGATTTCAAAAAATAACCTTACCCATGGTTATTATTTTGAAGATAACCGAAGAAATTGCAGAGGCAGTTCTTCGGCCTCTGCAATTTCGATTATTAAAAAACCCGGCCACTGTTGTCATTCCGACGAAGGAGGAATCTCTTTCTTTAATTAATGAGATTTCTCACAGCATTCGAATTGGCATTTTTTGATCTGCGCTCAAACCTGCGTGAGAACGAAGGGGAGATTTCTCACTTCGTTCGAAATGACGGGCGTTTATGGTTGAAGAGAACTGAGAAATTAGGGGGACGAAAGAATCGCCCCCTGATTTCTATGGTTTATTCCGTAATGAAAGGTTATTCAGGTTTGCCTATGGTTTTCGGCCTCTGCAATTTCGATTATTAAAAAACCCGGCCACTGTTGTCATTCCAACGAAGGAGGAATATCTTTCTTAATTGATTAGATTTCTCACTTCGTTCAAAATGATATTTTTTGATCTGCGCTCAAACCTGCGTGAGAACGAAGAGGAGATTTCTCACTTCGTTCGAAATGACGGGCTTCCGCCGGATCAACCAAACGGCTTGTTTACCGGGCTTCGGGCTATTCGTATGGAAACCGTGGCGCCATCGCCTCCGTTGCGGATGATTGACCGATCGTTCCCGTCTTATTGGTTTTTCAGCCATAGCCGGTTCCTAATTCACCGGTATATTTCCTTTGTTCACCGATTTGTGCTACCTTTCTCCACGCTTGCCATGCTAATTTTGCGGTAGATATTCAATCGTCAACATTTTAACACAAATTTGTCATGGAAAACAATCTTCAAACAAACCCTTCGCGCAGGAGCTGGCAACTGCAAACCACACTTCTGGGGCTGACCATCGTTGCGTTTGGTATGCTGTTTATGCTCCGCAACATGGGGGTGATCAGTTACTCAGCCTGGCGCATCATTTTTTCATGGCCTGCACTTCTGATTGTGGTCGGGCTGATCAATTTTGCCGGAAAGCACTACGCCTGGGGAACCATTCTGGTTGTGGTGGGGCTGATCTTTATGCAGGGGAAGATTCAGGGTTTCAATATTCTGGGACTTTTCTGGCCGGTAGTGGTAATACTGGTGGGAATTGCCGTAATTTTTTCGCGCACCCTCATATTCAGCAACCTTAAAAAGCTGAAGCAGGTGACCGGAAATGCGGATTTTATCGAAGATATTGCCGTGTTTGGCGGAAGTGAAAGGATTATTCACTCAACTACATTCAGGGGCGGAAAAATCATCGCCATTTTCGGCGGCTCCACCCTCGATCTTACGCAAAGTCAACTCGCCGAAGGCGAAAACCTGCTCGAAATCGTGGCTGTGTTTGGTGGTTCAACTCTGCTGGTCCCCGCCGACTGGAACATAAAACTGGAAGTTTTTAATATATTTGGAGGATTCTCCGATAAAAGGAGGCTGGTAAATGTTGATTACAGCAAGACGCTTATTATAAAAGGTGTGGCCATCTTCGGAGGCGGTGAATTAAAGAATTTCTGATTTTAAAAACCAGGTGTTATGGCTGCAAAAAGAGCTGTCGGACGATACGGGCTGATCTATGCCGTGGCATGGGTGGTACCTGCATTGCTGCATTTCATTCTGGTAGTCCGGCTCTACGATCTGCAACCTGCCACAGCGCTCACTGAAGCGCTGATAACCAACCTGATTTTCGCCCTTCTGGGGGTGGGGTTGTGGCACATGGTCAGGATCAGCGATTTTGAGAAACTCGGAAAGCTGGAGCTGATCTGGCGGATTGCCGGCAGCGGAATGGTTATGGTGGTTCTCTGGCAGGCCGGCAGCTATCTGATGCTGAAAAATATCTTCCCCGGAGAGCCGGGCTACGATGAATTTCTCATTGAAACCATGCCGGTGAGGCTGATGCTGGGGTTTCTGCTTTTTGTCATTCTGGTTGTGGTATTCTACCTGGTAATCAACAACGAAAACCTGAGGGCACACCGCAAACGCGAGAAACTGCTGCAGACGCTGCTTCACGAAACCGAACTGAATGCCCTTAAATCGCAGATAAAACCGCACTTTCTGTTCAACTCGCTGAATTCCATCAGCTCCTTAACCCACACCGATCCGGCAAAGGCGCGCGAAATGGTCATCAACCTTTCCGAATTCATGCGCTACTCGCTCAGTTTCTCTGACAACAGCCAGAGCTCGCTCAGCAAGGAGCTGTATCATCTGAGGCTTTACCTCGAAATCGAAAAAGTGCGCTTTGGCGGAAGGCTGCAGATTACCGAGGAGATTGATGAAGTGGCCCTCGACTGGGTATTGCCTCCCATGATTCTGCAGCCGCTGGTGGAAAATGCCGTAAAGCACGGGGTGTACGACACGCCGGGCAACTCGGTTATTTCGCTCAGGGCAGCCATCAACGGCCCCTGGCTCGAGGTATATGTAACCAACAACCACGATGCTTCGGTGCCGGGCCGCAAGGGAACCGGAACCGGCCTCTCGAATGTGATGAAGCGGATGCGGATGCTGTACGGAATTGCCGATCTGGTATCCATCCGGAAAACAGATGATTTTTTTGAAGTAAAGTTGAAATTTCCTGAAAATGTCGTCAATCAAGATACTGATCATCGATGATGAACCGCCCGCCAGAGAGCTGGTGAAGCACTACCTGAAAGGCATTCCGCAGCTTGAAACCGTGGCGGAGTGCGAAAACGGGTTTGAGGCACTAAAAGCCATACAGGAAACCGCTCCCGATCTGATATTTCTGGATATCCAGATGCCGAAAATCAACGGATTCGAGTTGCTGGAGCTTCTGCCCGACCCGCCGCAGATCATATTCACCACCGCTTACGACGAGTTTGCCATCCGGGCATTCGAACTGAACGCCGTGGATTATCTGCTAAAGCCGTTTTCGGAAGCCAGATTCAGGCAGGCGGTAGAAAAGGCGCTGGCAAGGCTGGCCGGCAGGGGAGCGAAGGCCGGAAACGCTCTGGCCGGACTGCAGCGTACTGCCGAAGATGCTGCGGGTGAAACCGACCGGGTAGTGGTAAGGCTGGGTACCCGCATTGTGGTCATCCCCACCGACACCATTTATTATATAGAGGCGCAGGACGATTATGTGATGATCTATTCATCGCTGGGTAACTATCTGAAAGAAAAAACCATGAAATATTTCGAAAACCACCTGCCCCACAACCGCTTCCTCCGGATCCACCGCAGCTACATCGTCAGCATTGGTCAGATTGTTTCAGTCGAACTTTATGAGAAAGATACCCGCCTGGTAGTATTGAAATGCGGTGCCCGGCTGAAGGCAAGTGCCGAAGGGTATAAACGGCTGAGGGAGTTGTTGTAAGGATTGACTTGTTTCATGTAAAACCACCTGATTTGCTGCATTCTGAC
>LUZO01000269.1 GCA_001603685.1 Bacteroidales bacterium Bact_23 | reverse complement strand
GAATCGAATGCACCGCCAGGTGCTTCAAATGCGCCGCCAGGCGCTGCATCCGCCAGAGGCGGACCCGCCGAAAGGCGGGAATCGAATGCACCGCCAGGTGCTTCAAATGCGCCGTCAGGTGCTGCATCCGCCAGAGGCAGACCCGCCGAAAGGCGGGAATCGAATGCACCGTCAGATGCTTCAAATGCGCCGCCAGGCGCTTCAAATGCACCGATAGGTGCTTCAAATCTTCAAATCCGCCGCGGCGGATCAAATCCCCTTCCTACTCCATCCTGACAATCTTTGGATAGAAAGTTCCAAGGATTTCAACCAGCTCTTTCTGGTGTTTCATCACTTCGTGGATGTCTTTATAGGCAAATGGCGATTCGTCGGTTCCCGCACCCAGCAACTCAATGCCCTGCGATTGCAGATACTTCATCATCTCCTTTTCGCTGAAGCTCTGTTTAGCCTGATTGCGCGACATCAGCCTTCCGGCGCCGTGCGAAGCTGAGTTCAGCGACTCCTCATTTCCTTTCCCGGCTACGATATAAGCGGGTGAGGCCATGGTTCCCGGGATAATGCCGGTATCGCCTATTCCGGCAGGTGTGGCGCCCTTGCGGTGGATTACGACTTCCTCTCCCGTATCCAGCCGCTCTTTCCAGGCAAAGTTGTGGTGATTTTCGATGATTTTCAGCGGCTGCTCGCCGAATGCCTTTGCCAGGCGGCGGTGAATGATGCGGTGGTTGGCGTGCGAATAATCGCCGGCAAGGTTCATGGCTGCCCAGTACTCCAGTCCTTCTTCCGAGTCCAGCTCAAGCCATGCCAGTTTTGCAGCTTCGCCGGTCAATCCCAGCTTATCCTGCGCAATGCGGGTATAGTGCTTACACACCTCAGCGCCAAAATTACGTGATCCTGAATGACTCAGTACCGCAAAATATTCGCCCGGCTGAATGCCGGTAAGTTCTGAATATTCCGGAATGCTGACATAGCCCACATCCACAAAGTGGTTGCCGTGGCCCGAGGTACCCAGTTGTTCGATAAATTTCCGGTGCAGGGTTTTCAGAAAAGCAATTTCTCGAAACTCTTTCCGCTCAATGATTTCGTGGTCGCGCTCATCGTTGAATTCGGCAAGGCCGAAGCGGGTTTCGCTCATCAGTATCTTCCGTATTTTGTCGCGGTCGCGGTCAGCCTTTTCGGGTGCGAAAGGGTAAACCGAGAGGCACATTCTGCAGCCGATATCCATCCCTACGCCATAAGGAATCACGGAGTTGTAGGTTGCCAGTACCCCGCCTATCGGCAGGCCGTAGCCAACATGGGCATCGGCCATCAGGGCGCCCTTTACCGTTATCGGCAGCTTCATCGCCATCTCCATCTGGCGGATGGCTTCCGGGTCAATCTGATCAATGCCGTAAATCTTGAAATCGGATGCTTCCTGCTTCATTACCGGCCTTTTCTTCGCTTTTTCCTTTACATTTTTTCCGGTCAGCAATGCGGCAAGCTCACCCCAAACCGGATCATTCAGATATTTCCCCGGACTCATATTGATATTTTCCAGCATTTCCAGAATCTCAGGCTTATCGCTTCGCCTGAAATGCCGGCTTACCAGGTTGATGGCCAGCGAAATGGCCTGATCGTTGGTAAACCCCAGCCGTTTTAGTTCCTGTCCGCGTAGTTTTATCTTTTTCACACCGAAATACTTTCAATACTGAGCAGCCAAATATACCCCGAATTGTGACTGAACCGGCCACTTGCCGTTCAGTGCACAATAAACGCCTTAAGATAGTGAAAATCCGGCATATGGCCAAATTCCGGATGGCTTTTTTGTGCTGAAAATCTGAAAACGGGTGGAGCGGTGTCAGGAGCGGTTCCTATTCTTCTTCCCTGCGGTTCATCACATTGGTCTGAATCTGAATTGACTGCTCATGAACCAGCCGCAGCAGCGCTGCCAGGAAACGGGTATCCAGGCCGGCTTTGCTGCCTTTCTTGATGCGATCGGCAAACAGTTCCTTCCAGCGCTCCAGCTGAAGAATGGTGATGTTGTGGGAGTATTTGTACTGTCCCATCTCTTCTGCGATGTTCATCCGCTTGGCCAGCAGGCGGATCATCTCATAATCGATCAGGTCAATTTCGTGGCGCAGTTGTTCAAGGTTCCGTTCGAACTCATGACTTCCTTTCTTCTCTCTCAGAATCAGGTTTCCGAGGATATTCCCCAGGGTTTCGGGGGTAACCTGCTGTACCGCATCCGTCCATGCTTTGTCGGGGTCGGGATGGGTTTCCACCATCAGCCCGTCCATCTCCAGGTCCATCGCCTGCTGCGAGATCCGGGGGATAAGTGTCCGGTTTCCGCTGATGTGGCTGGGGTCGCACAGCACCGGCAGGCCGGGCATCTGGCGCATCAGTTCAATGGGGATTTCCCAGAGGGGAGCGTTGCGGTACTGCGTTTTTTCGGCCTGGTAAAAGCCGCGGTGAACGGCTGCAATACGGGTTATACCTGTTTTGAAGAGCCTTTCAATGGCGCCCATCCAGAGCTTCAGGTCGGGGTTAACCGGATTTTTTACCATTACCGGGATATCGGTGCCGGCCAGCGCTTCGGCCAGCTCCTGCATAGAGAAGGGATTTACCACGGTGCGGGCGCCGATCCAGAGGATGTCGATGCCGTGGTTCAGGGCTTCGGTAACATGGCTGGGCTTGGCAACCTCAACGGTGGTAAGCAGGCCGGTCTCTTCCTTTACCTGTCTCAGCCACACCAGCCCGGCTGTTCCTACGCCTTCAAACTGTCCGGGACGGGTTCTGGGTTTCCAGATTCCGGCACGGAATACCTTAACCGCCGGTATCTGCGCCAGAGCGCGTGCCGTTTGCATGACCTGCACCTCCGATTCGGCGCTGCACGGACCGGCAACCACCAGCGGGCGGCTGCTTCCGGGTATCCAGTTATGAAACGGTTGAAAATCCATCCGGTAATTTTGTGCAAAAATAACAAATCTGCCGCCACGGTGGTTCATAGGTGCGCACTTATGCCGATTGGAAAATATAACAGACCAGTTTTAGCTCTTTTATTGGCAAATTATCTTGTTATCCTGACGAAGGAGGAGGCAGGAGGTAAGAGGTAAGAGGTAAGAGGTAAGAGGTAGGAGGTGGGAAGTAGGATTTCTCCTAAGCCTGAGGCCCTCACCTGTGCCTGAGCTGGTGGGTGAGCTTTTCGTCGAACCCTAGCCGGGACCCTTGAAGGCACCGCTTTCCGCGCAAATCACCTCACCCAACCCTCTCACGGTGCCTGAGCGGAGTCGAACCCGAGTCGAAGGCAGGAGAGGGCCAGGGGCTGCCCAATTTTACCCGCAGCCCGTTTGATTTGACGAGAAAGGATTTTTCCAACGACTGTTAAAACCTTGATTCAATGAAAGATAGCTGAGGCTGTCTCATAACCGAGGCGGCCTTTTTTTTAATCAATGATTGTATTTAAGAAAAACA
>LUZO01000268.1 GCA_001603685.1 Bacteroidales bacterium Bact_23 | reverse complement strand
ACTTCATAAAAGGGAACACCGAAAACGGTGCTCTTGACCTTGTGACGGGTTACTTTTCTGTAAACGCTTTGGCGTTAATGAAAGACGACATCAACACGGTTGAGAAATTCAGACTGATTTTAGGAAACTTAATGCAGGACGAATCACAACTGAACAAAGTAATTGACCTGCTAAACGGTAACACCAGTATTAACTCGACACTTTCTTTAAGCACTTCAGCACAAAAAGCCGTTGAGTTTCTCCAACAAGACAAAGTAGCTGTAAAGAATATCCAAAAGAACTTTTGCCACGCAAAAACATACTTATACACCGACAAGACCAAAACCAAAAATTATTTCATTGTTGGCAGTTCTAATCTGACAGACGCTGGACTTGGTATCAAGGACAGTTCTAACATAGAATTGAACATTGCCAAACACGACTATGAGGACGAATTTAAAAACCTGAAAAAATGGTTTCAGGAGCAATGGGAAAAAGTAGCTTTGGAAAAAATCGAATTACCCGACAAGACCAAAGTTGACGTAAAACAATACATCATTGAGCTGATTAAAAACCTGTTCAAAGAATACACGCCACACGACCTTTATTTCAAAGTCCTTTACGAAATGTTTAAGGACGACATAATGGAACTTTCAGGTGATGCAGAATTCAAACGTGAAATTGCACACTTAGAAGAAACCGTTATTTACAAAACGCTTTTCCCTTACCAACAAAAAGGTGCAATCAGTTTAATTAAAATGCTCCAAAAATTCAATGGAGCAATTTTAGCGGATGCCGTTGGTTTGGGTAAAACCTGGACAGCTTTGGCAGTAATGAAGTATTTTGAACTGAAAGGTTACACCGTTCTTTTGCTTTGCCCGAAAAAGCTTTCCAACAACTGGCAACAATACAAAGTAGGTCAGCAAAGCCGTTTTGAGAAAGATGAAATTGATTTTTACATCCGTTATCATACTGACTTACAAGAAGGACGATTTGACCGCTACAACGACAAGACACTTCGCTATTTCAAGACAAGACCAAAACTGCTGATTGCTATTGATGAAAGCCACAACCTGAGAAACGACAAGTCTTCACGATACAAATTCTTGATTGACGAAATTCTGCTTCCTGAAAATAAAAGCAGGGATGTAAAAGTATTGCACCTATCTGCAACGCCTATCAATAACAAACTGATGGACATTCGTAATCAGTTTAAACTGATGACAAAAGGTTTGGATGATGGTTTCAAGGAAACAGATTTAGAAATTGAAAGTCTGGAAAACATTTTCAAAACTGCTCAAAAAGATTTCAGCGAATGGTCAGATATAGACGAACGAAAAATTGCCGACTTCATCGCAAAACTTCCCAAGAAATTTGAAAAGCTAACCGATGCTTTGATTGTTGCAAGAACAAGAAAATTGATTGAAGGTGAATTCGGAGAAATGAATTTCCCGAAAAAGGAAGACCCAATCAATGAGTATATAACTCCTGAAAATATTGGCGACCTAAAATCTTTTGACGACATACTAAATGCCATTTCGGTAAACCTAACGGCTTACCGACCCGCGGACTACATCAAAAATATTTCTCCAAAGAGTGTGCTGGAAGATGAAAAGCAGCGTCAAAAGTTCCTCGTTAAAATGATGTATATCCTTTTGATGAAGCGACTGGAATCCAGTTGGTTTTCATTCAAAAGCACCGTTGAGAATATTTTAAATCATCATACCAACGCATTAAATAAAGTCAATCAGTTTATTCAAAGCAAAACCGACAGTGCGATTGAAGATGAATTAACCGAAGAAGAAAAAGAAGAAATTGATGAAACAGCAGCTGAGATAGATGGAGAAACGGAAGAACCCATCACACTCGGTAAGAAGCGACCAATTCCGCTTTCATCTATCACAAACATTGACAACTTCAAAAAGCATTTAGAAGCCGACATTAAGAAACTTTCAAAACTTAAAGCAAGTCTTGACAAGTTTGAATCTGACTTTAATGCCGGTAAAGCCAAAGACGACAAGCTCAACAAGCTGATTGAGCACATCTCCAACAAACAAAAGAAATCAGATAACAAAAAAGTGTTGGTGTTCACCGTGTTTAAAGACACAGCCAAATTCCTGTATGACGAATTGAAGAAAAGAGGAATCCAAAATGTGGCTTTTGTATCAGGCTCTATCAGCGAATCTTTTGATGGCTACTCAGGCGACAAGTTTGAACCCATTTTGGAACGCTTCGCCCCTTTCACCAAACTTTACAATGAGAAAGATTGGTCTGACCTGTATGAAAGAATCAATCTTTCAGAAGATTTCAGAGAAGCCGATAAATGGAAAGTCCCTTATTCAAAATGGTTAGAAATCATTAAGCAGCACGACAAAACCACACAAACGAAAATTGAAAACCCGATTGATGTTTTAATAGCCACCGATTGTTTGAGTGAAGGACAAAACTTGCAGGACTGCGACACCGTAGTAAACTATGACATTCACTGGAATCCTGTTCGCTTGATTCAGCGAATGGGTCGTATTGACCGTATCGGTTCACCCAATAAAACCATTAAAGGCATAAACTTTTGGCCCGGTGATAACTATGAGGATTATCTCAACCTGAAATCAAGAGTTGAAAACAGAATGGCTTTGATGACAGTGGTAGGAACAGAACTGGATGATAAAATGACTCCCGAACTGCATAAAATGGTGGAAGAAAATCCATTGTTACCAAAGCAAGCTCAAAAGATGTTAGAGCAGTTGCAAATTACTTGGGACGATGTAGAAACCAGCGATGATACTTTAGGATTGAACGACCTTTCATTGGAGCAGTTCAGACAAGAGTTATTCGAGTTCTTCAAAAAGAATGAAGAATTCTTTAAGAAAATACCCAACGGAGTTTTCACAGGTTTCAAATTCAAACCTAACCGCAAATGGCAGGAAATGCCAGATAGCATTGTAGCTGTATTGGGTTATCCAAAACGACCTGATGAATCTTTAAACCACGTTTACGATGAAATTCATTTGCTGCATCAAAACATTGAAGATGGAAAAAGCGGCAAACTGGTTTTAAGCAACAATCAGGAAATTTTAACCCTGCTTAGAAACCACAAATTGGAAGCCCGATACGTTCCTAAAAATATTGACAAAGGCGACCAAACTGTTTTAGATAAACTGGCTGATGCCGTTGGCACTTGGGTAAAATCACAGGCAACACCCGTTGCAGTAAATCAAATTCAGGATTTATTCACAGGTGATGTAATGCCTAAAAAGATTTCGCCTGAACAAAAGAAACTGGAAGAAAAATTCCAGGCAGAAAATTTCGATTTGATAAATTGGTTTGTAATCTCAAATAAGTAAGCAACAATGAATCTGAATATATTCAATACAACCAATCTTTTTGAAGCAGCTACCAACCTGTTTCAGCAGTTGAATATCAAACTCAACTCCAACACAGCTGAACCATTGCCGACAAAAGATATTTTAAAACACCACTACAAAGACAACGACACCTTTAAAGCCATTGATAAAACTTATTTCATTGGAATTATTGACGATTCGGTTTTCAAGGCAACAGGAATGTTTGACATCAACTATTCCTACAAAGAAGCCATTGAACAAGGAGACAAAAACTACAACGGCTTAATGCTGTTTGCCTTGGAACTGAAAAAGCAACCTACCCGAACCGAAATTTCGGAACTCACAAGAACCTTTAACCGAATAAGCCAAAAGATGCCTGTGGCTTTGGTGCTAAAATACACAGTTGCTAAAGAAGCCGTCTTTTCCATTGCCATAAGCGAACGCTTTAAATACCTGCAAAACTGGCGACAAGGCGAAAAAGCTGGTAAAGTGATTATTCTTCGTGACATCCACACCCAAATCACCCACGCAGGACACACAAGGATATTACAAGATTTAGTAAAGCCTGTTGGCGTAAGCACCTATGAACAATTGCATCAACACTGGTTGCAGGTATTGGATGTAAGCATACTGAACAAGAAATTCTTCCAAGACCTTTCCAACTGGTATTTCTCCGCAATGAACGAAGTTTCGTTTCCTGACGATTTGGAAAAGAATAAAGAAGTTCGCAATGCCACCAACCTTATTCGCCTTATTACTCGGGTAATCTTCATTTGGTTTATCAAAGAAAAACACTTGGTTCCTGCTTCCCTGTTCCGCAAAGATTTTGTGGCAAGCATTTTAAAGGACTTCAACAAAAACAAAAAATCTCAGAACTACTACAATGCCATTTTGCAAAACCTGTTTTTTGGAACGCTGAACCAAAAAATGGAAGAACGCAAGTTTGCTAAGGAAGGCGACATCCGAACCAACAAAGATGAATACGGAGTAAAAAACCTGTTCCGATATGCCGACCTGTTTAACATTCCTGAAAAAGAAGTGCTGGCATTATTTAAAGATGTTCCGTTTTTAAATGGAGGTTTGTTCGATTGTTTGGATAAACCCAACGATGACGGCAAAATTGAGTATGTGGACGGCTTTAGCCGAAATGCTAAAAAACAAGCATCTGTGCCCGATTACATTTTCTTTGGCGAAGAAAAAGAAGTTGACCTGAATGAAGTTTACGGCACTAAGAACAAACGCTACAGTTCAAGAGGATTGATAAACCTGCTGGAGAGTTACAAGTTTACCGTTGCGGAAAACACACCGATAGAGGAAGAAATTGCCCTTGACCCTGAATTGTTGGGTAAGGTATTTGAAAACCTCTTGGCAAGCTACAACCCCGAAACACAAACCACAGCACGAAAACAAACAGGTAGTTTTTATACGCCAAGAGAGATTGTAAACTATATGGTGGACGAATCGCTGTTGGAATACATCAAACAAAATGTAAGAGGCTGTCTCATAACCGAGGCGGCCTTTTTTTTAATC
>LUZO01000267.1 GCA_001603685.1 Bacteroidales bacterium Bact_23 | reverse complement strand
TCGCCGAGATCCCCGGCCACCCCTTCTTCTTCTCGACCCAGTTCCACCCCGAGATGAGGTCGAGGCCCGGCCGCCCCTCGCCTCCGTTCCTGGCATTTGTAAGGGCGATGAGGGAGAGGGCGGGGAAGCGGGGGTAAGGGGGCGAAAATTCGATAGGCTGCGCCGTCATGGCCGGCGGCGCGGGGAAAAATTTTTAATGTAGGATATCTAACAAGTTGGAGAGTGATAAGAATGATCCCAAGAGGTATGAGCGTACAAGAAGCATATCGTCTATATAGGAGTGGCAATTTATTGGTAAATAGGAAATATCAGAGAAAACTTGTATGGACTGAACAAGAAAAAGCCGAATTAATAGACACTATTCTGCGTGGGTATCCAATACCATTAATACTTCTCGCCGAAAGACCATCAATTAACGGACCCGGCAAATACGAGATTTTGGATGGTGTTCAGAGATTAAATGCTATATTCAGTTTTATAGAGAATCACTATCCAGTCGATGGTAAATATTTTGATGTTAATGAGTTCACAAGGGCCAAACAACTCTCAGATGAGGGTTTATTTTCAGTAGCGGAGGAGGACAAACCTCGACTTGATGAACGAGAATGTGCTAATATCCTGGATTATCAACTTGCAGTGACCACCTTCTCCGCATTTGGTGATGAAGAGGTTACCGAAGTTTTTGGAAGAATTAATTCTAGAGGGAGACAGCTGAGTGACCAAGAACGCAGACAAGCGGGTGTTATCAATGTTTTCGGAGAATTAGTGAGGAAGATATCTGCTGAGATACGAGGTGATGCGTCAAAAGAGATTCTTCTTTTAAGCGAAATGCCAGAAATCAGTATAGAAACCTCAAGGACAAGACAGCACTATGGACTTAGGGCGGAAGATATATTTTGGTATAAACAAGGAATTCTAACAGCTACACAGCTAAGAAGTAGCGAAGATGAAGAAATGGTCGCAGATATTTTAACATCTATAATATTAAATCGCCCATTTAAGCGAAGTAAAGAAATGTTTGACCAATTGTATGACGAGAATAGTGATTTGTATAGAGAAATAGAAGATGCGTTATTTGCATATCCGCCGAACAAACTATATGAAGAAGTGAAACAAACCTTTTCGGTTCTGAGGGAAGTAATAGAAGAATATGATGATAAACCTAACGCATTACGTGGTATTGTAAATCCAAGAAGTAGAAATCCAATAAAAACATCATTTTATTCTATATTCATGGCGTTTTATCAATTATTGGTCGAGAAAGATCTATCTCCAACCAATTCGAAAGGAATTATGGAATCCTTACGAGGACTGCAATCAGAAATGACTGCATCTCAAAAGTATACCTTACCTGAAGACAGAAAACGAAATATCGATAAAACAGTGGGACTAATTCAGGAATATTTTGCTCATAAAGAACCATCTGTCTTAGGCCACGGTCCCGGTTTAGCTATGGACTTTGTTAATTCGCTACGGAGATCGCGTATTGAGACTCCTAGATATGAATTCAAGCAAGGGTTATTAGATTTAGGCCCAGATCGCAAGTTTAATGGTAATTTAGTGGATCGAATCATCAATACAGCATGTGCTATAGCGAATTTGGGTCCTAATTCGGAAGGATACATCTATCTAGGCGTAGCAGATTCGGAAAGTGACGCGGATAAGATTAAAGAGCTATATGGGATTAATTACAAGGAAATTGCTGAACATTATATAGTTGGCATTGATAAAGAATATCGT
>LUZO01000266.1 GCA_001603685.1 Bacteroidales bacterium Bact_23 | reverse complement strand
GTTTGGATATGAGATGTTTGGGGTCTTTGTTTTTTTTGATTAATGCGTAAATCTGTTGTTTAGCCGGTTCTTTCAATGTATTTGGCACAAATATGCAGGTTACTTTTGAATTAAATATTAATAAATATCTGGATCAGACAGCGATTATCCGGCTTTTCACCTGGTTGATTTGTGATAAAAGTCATGAGTTATGAATTTAACCGGCTCGGTTTTTTATAACGATTACCAAATGAGCTTGTCGGGTTCCCGTGTTGTGAAACCTGGAAGCCTCACAGACCTTGATTTCAGGCCTGTGAGTCCTGATGTTTCACAACAGCGGGATAATCTGTATTGCAGAAGTTGTGACGGTGTCGAAAAGTACTGCTGTCATAGCTGATCTGTTTAAAATATTGAACTGAATTAAAATTGGATGCTGAAATGAGAAAAGGCGGAAAGATTTTAAGGATGCTCCTGGTAGCGGGAGCGATATCCTTATTGCTTTGTGCCGGTGTCATTTCAGCGCAGGACCGGAAAGCCGACAGCCTTCGCATCCAGCTCGGAAAAACAGCCGATCCGGCTCAGCAGGCGCAGATTACAAAGCAGTTGTCGAGGCGGGCCATGTCTTCGGGCGAATATTCCCAAGCCATTGAGTATCTGAACAAAGAAACGGAACTTAGAATCCTTACCGGCGATTCGGTTTCGTGGGCAAATTCAAACTACAATCTTGGCCTGGTTTACAGCATAATCCGTGACCTCGAAAAAGCGATTTATCATAACCTGATTGCGCTGGAGTATTTTGAAAAGCACCGGCTCGTCAATGAAGTTGCCAACACCTGCATCAACCTTGGTTTTGTGTATAATGAAAACCGTGATCCGGATCTTGCTCTTTTCTATTACGAGAGGGCGCTCGCGATTTATGAGAATCTGTCGGAACAGGAGGGACTTGAAGCCAGCTATCTGAACATCGGGATACTCGACAACAGAGCCAACGGGGCAGGAACTCAGAGCAGCAGGGCCGAAGATGGCGCCGCAGTGGCAAAAAAAGTCAACTACTCTTCGCTAATTGTCATTTATACGAATCTTGGGAAGATAAATCTGGAAAAGAACAACATTGCCCTTGCTGAAAATTACATGAATAAGGCGCTTGTGCTGGCGCAGCAGATGAATGACACCTACTACGAAGCTGTAAACCGGATATCGATTGCCTCATTAACCTATGCCAAGGGTAAGAAAACGGACGCCTTCAGGATGGCTGAGTCCGCTCTGGAGCTGGCCCGGAAATCGGGAAATAAAAATGTGGTTTCAGAAGCATATACCGAACTTGCAAAAATGGCGATGGGGCTGAATAAACCGGCAATTGCCTATGGCTATCTTGAAAAGTATTCGGCTCTGAAGGATAGCATTTACAATGAACAACAGGCGGTGCTGTTGGGGCAGGCGCAGGCCCGTTTCGAAATCGGCAGAAAAGAGCTCGACAGTGAACGGCTGCTGCGCGAGAACCTTGAGCAGATGATAAAACTTGAGAGCGACAAGAAATCGAGGGTTGCTTTGATTGGCGTGGTAATTTTCATCCTGATCCTGCTGGCGCTGTTTTTCAAGCGTTACCACTTCAAATCAAAGGATCTCAGTAACCTGGAAGAGAAAAACCGCCTGATTGAAACCCAGAAAGCGGAGCTGGAACAGTTGATTCAGACCAAAGACCGCTTCCTTTCCATTATAGCGCACGACCTGAAAAACCCGTTCACTTCGCTGCTTGGCTTTGCCGATCTGGCCTACAATGAGTTCGATGAGATTACCGATGCCGAGAAGCGGTCATATCTGGGCATCATCAGGCAGTCGAGCCAGCACATCTATTCACTGCTCGACAATCTGCTTACCTGGTCGAGGGCGCAATCGGGAAGGATAGATTTCAGGCCCGAGCCGGTGAACCTCTCCGAAGTAGTGGAAACCTCCATAGAAGTGGTACGGAGCATGGCCGATAACAAGCAGATAGCCATCTATACCGATTTTACCGAGAATGTGGTGGTAAGGGCGGACAAGAATATGCTGTTTACCGTTTTGCGAAACCTGCTCAGCAATGCCATAAAATTCACTCCTACGGGAGGCTCCGTAACCGTAAGCTGCAATTGCTCCGGCGAAAGGGCGATGATCAGCGTGAGCGATACCGGCATCGGCATGAACGAGGATGAGCTGTCGCGCCTGTTCAAAATCGATGGCAACCTAAAAAACTCAGGTACCAACAACGAAACCGGAACCGGACTGGGGCTTATTCTCTGTCAGGAATTTATGAATCTGCATAAATCAAAAATAACCGCTGCCAGTAAGCCCGGTAGCGGCAGCACATTCAGTTTCCCGCTCGAAATCGTTCCGTAAATAAGCGGCTGTAACCTTATCAGAAGGGGAGGTCGTTGGTACTCTCTTCCAGTGATGTATCAATTGAAGGTGCGTCGGGCAGCGATGCCGGTGATTGCTGATCTGCAGCCGGTGCGGCAACTGCCTCAATTTTCCAGCCTTCGAGGTTGGTGAAATAATTTACATTGCCATCCTTTTCCCATTTGCGCCCTTTCAGGTTGAACCATACGCGCACTTCCTGACCGACATTGAAATTGTCGATAATGCTGCAGCGATCCTGTGTCAACTGAAATTTTAGCATTTCAACGAATGACGAATTGGGGTTCTCCCTGAATTCAATAACAAATTCTCTTTTCTTGAATTTATCTGAAACATTCTGCGTCTCAAACTTCTCAATCAGTTTTCCGGTAATTTCAAAAGCCATTGTATAAAATAATTAAGTGGTTTAATATTCAATTTTATTTTCCGATTCTTTCCATTTTCGGAACACTTCCACCGCTTCACCTTGCATGAACTGTTCCGCTTCAATTGCCCTGTCAGCAGGATTCAGGCTGATTTCCCTGTAGATAAAATCATCATCAAAGCCTGCTTCTGCGGCATCTTTTCGCCCTGCGGCAAAATAGATTTTTTTCGGCCGGGCCCAGTAGATGGCACCAAGGCACATGGGGCAGGGCTCGCACGAACAATAGATCTCGCAATCATCAAGCTGAAAACTGTTCAGCACGGTACATGCCTCCCTGATGGCCACAATTTCGGCATGGGCGGTGGGGTCGTTGTTCACGGTTACCTGGTTGCTTCCGCCGGCAATAATTTTACCGTCTTTCACAACCACGGCGCCGAAGGGCCCGCCATTGCCTGTTGCTAAATTGCAGCCGGCCAGCCTGATCGCTTCGGCCATAAATCTGTTTCTGTCGTTTTTACTCTCCATTTTAAAGATTTTCCCAGCTTCCCCTTATAGTTTCAGCCTGAAGGGCTTTCTCAAGCAGTTGCATATATCCCTGCCGCGTGATGTTTTCTGCTCCAAGGCTCAGCAGGTGATTTGTGGGTATCTGTGCGTCAATAAAGTGAAACTTCTGCTCCTCCAATTTTTTGCAAAGATAATGAAGTGCCGCTTTTGAAGCATCAGTTTCGTAGTGAAACATTGACTCGCCGAAAAAGGCTTTCCCGATAGAAACACCGTATAATCCGCCAGCCAGCCGGTTTTCATGCCATACTTCCACCGAATGGGCCAGCCCTTTTTCGTGAAGGGTGGTGTAGGCCGAAATCATGGCGGGGATGATCCAGGTGCCGTTATCGCTTTTACGCTTAACATTGGCGCAACCCCGTATCACTCCGCCGAAATCGCGGTCGATGGAAAGGGTAAATACCCCTTTTTTCAACTTTTGTTTCAGGCTGGCTGAAGTTTTAAAGGCATCAGGCCTGAGAATGCACCTCACGGGCGGCGAATACCACAGGATGGGCGTTGATTCATCATACCAGGGAAAAATACCGCTGCTGTATGCTTTTTCAAGCCTGACGGGGCTCAGGTCTCCGCCGGCAGCCAGCAGGCCGTTGGCCAGACTGTTCTCCGGTGGCGGAAAATCATCTGAGGCGCTGAGGTATTTTATTCGTATTCCGGAATTCATCAGCTAATCCTGAAATTTTTTTTATCCAAACGGGCCATTGCACGCCATCGCCTGAGAATCAAGTGTCTTTTAAGACAAAAAATACGCAGGCGCGGTTGTCAAAGTTACATATAATCATTTTTACCCCGCAGGCCTGTGCCGTGAAGTTAAGAACAATCTGTTTTTTATGATTCGTCAGGGCCGGCAATACCTTATATATAAAAGGTATGCCGATGGCTGTTGCGCTATTTTACAAACAGCAGTTCGCGGTATTTCATCAACGGCCATAGCTGATCATCCACAAGCAACTCAAGTTTATCCACATGATACCTGATTTTGGTAAAGTATGGCTTCACTTTGGTGCAATAGGTATCGGCTCTTTCCACAACACTGCCAATCCGGTTGGTTGCTTTCCTCTCCTTTATCATCTCTTCGGTAAGCTGGCGGATGCTGCTGATATGTTCGGAGATATCTCTGATGTTGTGTATCTGGTTAATACTCAGAGCTTCATAGGTTTTTGAATCGAGTACTTTTTTAAGCCCTTTTACATTTTTTATCAGCGTGTTCTGGTACTTAATGGCAGTGGGGATAATATGATTGGTTGCCAGATCGCCGATAAGGCGCGATTCAATCTGCAATTTGCGCACATATTTGTCGAGCCTCATCTCGTAACGGGCATGCAACTCCCTGCTTGTAAGTACATTCTGCCTTTCGAACATGGCTATCGTCCTGTCCGAAACATACGCTTTTATGGCATCGGGCGTGTTGGGATGATTTGAGAGCCCCCTTCTTTTGGCTTCTGCTTTCCACTCTTCGCTGTAATTGTTGCCTTCGAAACGGATGGGCTTCGATTTCCGGATATATTGTTTTACCACGGTAAATATCGCCTCCTCCTTACTCATATTCGAATCCATTAATGCGGTAACTTCATCATAAAATTCGCTCAACTGGTCGGCTACGATGGAGTTAAGCACAATCATTGGTTTTGCCGAATTGGCGGTTGAACCAACCGCCCTGAATTCGAACTTGTTGCCGGTAAAGGCGAATGGCGAGGTACGGTTCCGGTCGGTATTGTCGCGGAGGATTTCGGGGATTTTCGGAATATTTATATTATTGTTGGACGCAACATTTCCCATAATCTCACCAGGTCCGGGCATCTCCTCAATTTCGTCGAGGGTTTGGGTAAGCTGATCGCCGATAAAAGCCGAAATAATGGCCGGCGGCGCCTCATTTCCGCCCAACCGCAGGTCGTTGTTGGCTGATGCAACGCTTGCCCTGACGAGCTCCTCGTGGTGGTAAACCGCATTCAGAATATTCACGAATATGGTGATAAAGCGAAGATTTTCGGAGGGCGTTTTTCCCGGGCTTAGCAGGTTTTCGCCGGTATTGGTGGCCAGCGACCAGTTGTTGTGCTTCCCGCTTCCGTTTATCCCTTCAAACGGTTTTTCGTGAAGAAGCACTTTAAAGTAGTGCTTGCGCGAAACCTTATCAAGCAGGTGCATAAGCAACTGATTGTGGTCAACCGCCACATTGATCTCTTCGTAAATGGGGGCGCATTCAAACTGTCCCGGAGCAACTTCATTGTGCCTGGTCTTCAGCGGAATGCCAAGTTTATGTGCTTCAATTTCCAGGTCGCGCATGAACGCACGCGCGCGGCTGTGGATAATTCCAAAGTAGTGATCGTGAAGCTGCTGATCCTTTGCCGACGAGTGGCCGAAAAGCGTGCGGCCGGTCAGTACCAGGTCGGGGCGGGCGGTAAAAAGGGCGGAATCAACCAGAAAATACTCCTGTTCCCAGCCCAGTGTGGGATACACTTTCACAATATCCTTGTCGAACAACTGGCAAACCTTTACAGCAGCTTTCTCCAGCGCTTCCATTGACTTGAGCAGCGGTGTTTTGTAGTCGAGAGATTCACCGGTATAGGAAACGAAAATGGTGGGAATACACAAGGTCTGGTCAATGATAAATGCGGGGCTTGTCGGATCCCAGGCTGTGTATCCCCTGGCTTCGAAGGTGTTGCGTATGCCGCCGTGCGGAAACGACGAGGCGTCGGGCTCCTGTTGAATCAGCGATACCCCCGAAAATTCTTCGATGGCTTTGCCGCCGTCAACCGGATTGATGAATGAATCGTGCTTTTCGGCAGTGGCGCCGGTGAGCGGATGAAACCAGTGGGTGTAATGCGTAGCGCCGTGCTTCATTGCCCAGGCTTTCATCGACGATGCTACCTGATCGGCGATGCGGCGGTCAATCTTTTCGCCCCTGTCAATCGTGTTCATCAGGCTTTTAAAGGCTTCCTTGGTGAGATATTCACGCATGGTATCCATGTTAAAAACCATTGAACCATAAAAATCTGATATCTTCTCAGACGGGTATGATACTTCAACCACTTGTCTGTTGAAAGTCTCGGCGAGTGCCCTGAAACGGAAGTTCTGCATATACTGGTTTGTTGTTATTTGCTTGTAATTTTAATTGTTAAGTGGGTTTGCCTTTCATGTTCGACAATAACTTTCACGGGCCAATTCATCACAAAACGAATGATTAAAACCGTAACAAAAATAAAATAATTGCCCGACAGATGATCTCACTGAAAGAAGAATAAGCATTCATTTTTATTAATGTTCCGAAATGATTTTAGTAACCATTTTAATCCCATTCCGTGTTTATG
>LUZO01000265.1 GCA_001603685.1 Bacteroidales bacterium Bact_23 | reverse complement strand
TTTCCAATTTCAATAAGTTTATTAAAATACTCCAGCAATTCATTGTAGTAATTAAACAGATCTTTGAATGCCGGGTATTTGTCAGCAATTTTCTGCCATGCTCTGAATTGCTCCAGGATATCGGAGAGCGGCCCGCAATTTTTCTCTGTACTGTATTTCAGGACAACATCAATATTCACCGTATCCTGTCCGAGGGCACCTTTGTCGTCTTTAACCGTAAGCTGGAAAGTATATTTACCGTTCTGGAAATTCCTGACTTCAGTTATTGCCTGGGTTGGTGTAACGATTACCGGATTACCCGGGCCGGCGATACGCACCCATGCGTAAGTCAACGGGTCACCATCCGGATCGTAGGATTTGGAACCTTCGAGTCTGAAATACCCATCAGGTTTATCGAAGACATACTGGGTATCTTCTCCCGCATCGGCTACCGGCGGGCGATTCTGAGCCTCAATAACCAATACACTTACCGAGGTGCTTCCGGTGGCTCCGCGGTTATCAGTTACAACAAGGTTAAAAGTGTATTGCCCGATTTCATAGAACTCAACCAGCGTTGAATTTCCGGTTGGAGCATCGATTCTGAAGCCGGATGCCGGTCCTCCGATGTTCGTCCATTCATATTTGACGATATCGCCATCCGGATCGTAGGAGCTCTCGCCATGCAAGCGGGTTGAGGCACCTTTTTCATAATACACCAATGGCGGATCGGCAGTAGCCACGGCAACCGGCGGGATGTTTTTAATTTCCACCACTTTAACCTTTACGGTATCTTCACCGGTAGCTCCTTCGTTGTCGGTCACCTTCAGCCTGAATACATACTCGCCTTCAACCAGTCCTGAAACCAGCGTTACAGCACTTTCGGAGTTGCCTATTAACGCATTACCGGGCCCTGAATCCTGACTCCAGAGGTATGCACTGATGGTACCGTCAGGGTCGGATGAACTGCTTCCATCCAGGGTAACCTGATTGTCCGGCAACTGAATCGTTATACTGTCGCCTGCTCTTGCAACGGGCGGCTGATTAGCCTTACCGGGCAAGGGCAGCACCATCAGCTGGGTTGCCGGACAGCTTCCTGCACACAAATAGGGGAGATAAAAATCGGCAATGACCCTTCCCGGTTCAATGGACTGTACAATGGGATCCAGTAACTCATCTGGGGTATCTCCGGCCATAAGCAGGTTCTCCAGAAACAACGCTTCATCCAGCAGAAGGAAAGCGCTCAGGAAAAACTTATTTTGGGCATACATGACCTGTGCCGCAGGTTTGCCGGCTGCGACGGTTTTCCCGGCCATGGCAGAATATCTTTTAAACAGATCCTGGTATGAATCCTTTTGTGATTCATGATAAACCATCACAAAGGTACCCCCGTACGGAACTCCGGCTTTGTGCTGAATGCCCGGATTGACATGGGCATAATAGCCAAGTTTCTGTCTGATGGCAAGTCCAAGCAGCCTGGCAAGCAACTCTTTAACAAGCAATAACAATTCATCAATCAGGCAAACAAGGCAATTCATATTAAGGTTTTGCTGAAGTTCGTCCACATTGATGGCTGCCATCATTCCAACGGTATTTGGAGATGCATAAAGCGTCTTCAACTGCCCGGCGGTTGATTTCAGTTCGGTAAAGCCTGCCTGAAGTTCAGAAGCGTCAAATTTTGTAATATCGTCAGGGATAACTGCAAGCAGATTATCAATTTTATAGGGCATCATCACCAAAGCCGTGGCAACATGCTCCTCATTGAGAGCTATTCTGGTAAAGACATCATTGCAGTATTGCTTATTCAGCCTCTCTTCCTTCTTCATGACTTCATAAAGCTCTCCGATGGTAACACCATTTTGCGGAGGATCATTTCCCGCTACCCCGGCAACTGCAGCCATCCTCAGATTTCCGCCCATCGAAACTGCCTTGTATGAAGGCAATGCATAGAAATAATTCCGCAATCCCGCCAGGCAACATCTGAAGTTGCTGATCCACTGATCCAGCGCCAGTAAAACATCCGAGAAACAGGCAGGATGTTTTAGCAGAGCCGCAAGCCCGGCACCCAGGCCTTCCAGCGAATTCATATTAACCATGGCAAAGAAAATCTTAAGCACATCGAGTGTTTCCGACCCTACGGCTATTACATCTATCGGCAGGCGGTAATCCTTCCTGAGTGCGTCAGCCTCAGCAAGGGCTTGCCGGTAATCTTTTCCGAGATGGCCCTCGATACGAAGAAAGTTGCCCGATTCAAGGTCGTACTTCAGCGGATTTATGACGATTTCATCGGCGGTATTGTATTCTCCGGAGTTGTAGGACAAAATCCTGTGGGCCGAGTTCCTGCGGGTTTTCCTGAAGTTCCATGCCTTGTAAAGGGGATAGGTTCCTGAATTTGGCTCATAGTAGAACGGTATTGCCTTTTCTGACAGATATGCGCTGCCAAGCACCGACGGAGTAGCCTTTACCGGATTCCTTTTGTTGCCTTGTGCATATCCTTCCGAAGGCTCAGGTGAGAAATTTACATCGAGCAGGACCAGCCTTCTGAACAAAAACTTTACCTCCTCCGCATCGTGGTCGCAGCAGCATTGCGCTCCCGCCCGTATGAAATGGTTGCGGTATTGCGAATTCTCTTCATTGATTCCCGTCACCTCGCCGGCAAGCAGATGGCGCGGGAATAAACTGCCATCCGGCACACAGGTGCAAACCAGCTCCGAAGCTTTCCCGCGCAACTCTTCATAAGCGGCAATCAGATCGGAAAAGAAGTCGTAGTAATACTGAAGATTCAATGCCTGATTCCGCGTCAGAGAGCCATCGTAAAGGAAGGAAAATCTGTTTTTAAAATTCGAAAAAGGATCCGTGGAGAACTCATCGTGTACAATGGGCTCAAGCACATTATACAAAGAAGAGAGTTGGGTATTAAGTTGTTGGATAAACTGCTCGTTGAGTACCCTGGTGTAGGCTTTGAAAAGCTGGCGGGTGTTGTACAAAACAGTGGAAGTAACATCAACGCGGGGTATTTTAAGTTCAGGAAGTGAAATGGCTTCTGAGGCGAGCGGCTTATTCCCCTCATTCGATAACCAGGTATCCACATCAGACTTTCTGATCAGCAACACCCTTGGGTTTACGGTAACCAGTACCCCCTTGTCATCGCATGAATCGGGATCGCAGTTTTTATTCCGGGTTTCCAGCAGTTCAACAAAAATCAATACTACCTTGTCATTCAGAAAGTTGGCCGGATCAACCAACGGTCTGAACGGATTATCGGGGTCTTCCACCTCTCCCGCCTGTTTTAGTTCCCACAAAGGCATCTTCCGGGTTTTGTCCGAAGTTTTGACAAAGCGGTCATAATACTCCGGCTTTACCGCATCGAAGTTATTGTAATGCATATAAGTGGTCTCGGGCAGGCTAACCAGGTAACCTTCCGAGGTGATTCCTGTTCCTTTTGACAGGGTGATGGCTTTTCCCGCTAAGAATACAGTGAGTTTTACATTCAGCCCGCAGGCTATGCCAATTCCGGTAAGGTTGGTACGGGTAATACGCCCCTGCTCGTCAAGATATCCAAACAGGTCGTTTAAATTATCTGAAGTCAGTACCTGGTTGGGTACAAATTTTGGATAATCCGAATTTTTTGATGAAGGTATCATGACTTTAATCTTTTTTCAGTTCAACAGGGGTTTACTTTACAACTGCTCCGCAACATCACCGCCGCCGGAAACGGCTGTTTTCCCAAGCACCACACGGTTTTCGTCGTTGCCGTCAACGCAATCGAACAGGGCAGCCCCGGGATAGACATTTTTCAGGTTTCTGAACACCTCCAGAAGGGCAGTGAGCTTATTGTGGAGTTCCTCCGCATCGGGTTCAGCCTTTGCCAGTTCAGCCAGCCAGTCGCAGTACACCGTCCGGAATTCGAACAACTGCTCCTTGCTTACCCAGCATATTTTAATGCCGAGATGCGCCGGTGCCTCCATCCGTATCGTCTGCTCTGCAAAACGGCGGAATTCCATTCCCCTGCCGGCAAGGCCATCCTCGCCGTTCAGCACCACGGTAATTCTGAACGAATAGGGATCCTCTTCGCCGCACAGGCTTTCGCAGGCGCCGGTCAGGCAAACATCCAGCAGGGGATCGCCATCGGGGAATTGCACACCCGGACTGTTTTTTGGCCGAAGGAGAATATGTTCAACAATAAAGACCTCGCCGGTAGACTTCAGCCTTTTGGCAAATGCAATAATCTCATCCCTGGCATTCTCGGCATCGGCATGCGTTTTGAATGGCTGTTTGCGGGTGGCAATGATCTCTCCGGTTTCGTCAATGAGGTTGACTACATACTTTTTGACCTTTTTTATCTGGTAGCGCTCCGGAACCGTAATGTATTTCATTACCCGGCGAAGCTCATCCCATGCCTTTGCTTCGGCTTTTTCCCGTACAGGGTCGGTGTAGCGGGTACTGCTGCTGAGGTATATTTTATGATTTTCGTCAACCAGCCTCCAGCGGCGCTCATAATAAACGCCGTCGTAATCATGTTCCTCGTATAGCACCACATTACCTGAATATGCCGGCTCATATCCCAGCAACAACTGAATTCTTTCGGCCAGTCCGGCCAGGTTGTGGCTGGAACATACCTGCAGCGGATCCTTATAGTTGAATGCCTTTGCCCTGCCGCTGCTGATTTCCGGGAATTTCTTAAGATAAGCTATCTTACTGTTTATTAGCTGAATACCTGCAACATCCTCATCATCCGAATAGGAATAAAGCATCAGGGCATAATCGTTGAATGTTTCGGCAAAACGGGCCAGCAGGTGATCGAGAAAACGGTTACGACGATTGATGAAGGTATCTTCGTTTTCGGTGAGTTGCTGCAGAATAGCGGGCGTCAGGCCATTGTACAAATCGTTTAGGCCGGCTATTTCATCGGTTTCGATAAAACGGGAGAAATAGGTCTGCTTTACGGTTTCATCAACCGCAAAGAGATCCTGAATATGTGCCAGTTGTGCCAGGTAGTTCACCAGCAGTTGCTCAAAGAAAAGCAGATAGGCCTTGAGTTGTCTGGCCTGAGCCTTCCGCAGTTTGCCGGCCGAATCGGGAAGCCCGTGATAGCCCACTCCATAGGTAAACGGCAGCGAATACTGAACCGGATACCAGGCCTGCAGATCGTAATATTGTCCGTGAGGTACCGGCAGGTCGTTTTCGAGCACCGAAAATTTTGGCTGCAAGTGCTTTCCTTTGATAACCTGCAGGGTATCAAGCAGCTCATTCATATCTGGAAGGAAGGGGAGCCCGTTCTTATATACCAGTACCTTGCTTGCTTCAAAATAGAGCCTCGGCTGGTGGTTCTGCGATACCCCCATACTCCACGACTGGCTTTCAACCAGATAGCCATCGTCATCGTAGCGGGCAAAAACGAAATCCGTTACCGATTTCACTCCCGGAATATCCATAATGAGGTTGATCACATCCGAGGCGTACAGCACCTGCCGCAGGTTCGTGGCAGCCAGTTCATCGTTTTTGATGAATCCGTTGCTTAATGCCGGCCCTTCGAATATCTCTTCCACAGGTACCTGATCAACAAGCAGTTGTTGCAGCGAATAGAACCGGATATCCGGGCTCATGTACTGGTCAATCAGATAATAGGCCTCACCCAGTATGGCTTCGATATCGGCCGATGGCTCAACC
This sequence comes from Bacteroidales bacterium Bact_23, assembly GCA_001603685.1. Taxonomy (GTDB): domain Bacteria; phylum Bacteroidota; class Bacteroidia; order Bacteroidales; family Lentimicrobiaceae; genus Lentimicrobium. The sequence goes on along the minus strand of LUZO01000265.1, from coordinate 11,300 downwards.
TCCATGTCGAAGCACACGGCAATATCCTCCACCTCAACCGCACCTATCGTGCAGTAATCCTCAGCCAGGTTACGATGCGCGTGCAGGGCATCAGTGGTTTCGGCCATAATCCTGTCGGCCTCTTTTATTTTCCGGAGATAGGCGGGAAAAATTCCGGATGAGGATGCATCGGCAATGGCGCTTTTCAGATCAGCCAGTTCCAGGTCTCTCCTCTCCTGCGTATTGCGGAACCACACCCGGAGGGGAATATCCTCAAAAAGCAGGGTTTCGGTTGCAGGATCTGACTTATCCGGCCGGAACTCAACCGATGCGGTTACAAATAAAGGATTGCGGAGCGCGTTGTCCAGAACCGTTTCAGGCGATGAAGGAATATCGGTATCGTCTCCCTTGTTGCCGGAAATAAACTGAACGGTAACGCCGGTTATTCTGCTATCCGGATTTCTGAACAATTTATATTTCTCACGATGCCTGTTCAGTTGCGTAAATGATGGCAGCCGAAGTTCTACATTGGCTGAAGCCAGTCCTTCACCGCCGACATAGCTGAAATTGTACTTTATTTTCCCGCCGTTCAGGTTTCCGTTCTTCTCCTCATCCTCAAACTCAATCAGCACATCATACAATCCCCGGAGCACTACCTTGTGTTCGGTTTTTTCATATTGCAGTTTGCTTTTAGTACAATTGGCATACAGATAGAAGGGTTCGCAGGGACAGTTTTTGCAATTGAGCCAGCCGTTTTTTACCCCGTCGATGTTAATCAGGAGCTTACGAAAATCATCCACCGTAAGGGGATTCATGGTCAGGATTTCCCTGGCAGTGAAAAACGCCTGCCTTTTGTCGGCGGCATAATATCCGTCAGCATCCGGATTTTCGGGGACAGGCAATGCTAGCAAATCCTTAATATCCAGAGAGGTACGATATCCAAGGTCGGTAATTGCATAACAGAGGGCTTCGAGCAGGGTGATGCCCGGATCGTGAATATTGTAATCCGTCCATATCCTGCTGCCCAGTTGCTGAATATAATCAAGCCCCTTCCGGCGCAGCAGCTCGTAATTGCTGCTGTCGGGAAGCGTTGGTTTTTTCCGTATGGTTATACTCTTTGACATCGTATCCGCTCTTTTACACAATTCATGAATGCATTAACTGTCAAAGCACTTTTCAGGAGTTCCGGCTGCGGTTTCGGTCAATTGGTGAATGATATGCCTGGAAGCCTGCGCCGAAACCAGAATACTCCTTCCCGTTGAAGCGGTTATTTCATCAAGGTCCCCGCTTTCATCAGCCGTTTCGCTTACTTTCACATACATAAAGACATCGGTGATGTAATCCACATAATACCTCTCTTCGATGAAATTGATGAGCACCGATTTATAAACCCTGCCGCCAAAATCAATCGCATGGGATTCGCCGAACGCCCATGGCGACAGGAACCTCGTTATCTCCTCCTTAAGCTTACCCGAATAGAAAGTAAAATCCTTGTATTCATCATGCAATTTCAGCGAAAACTCCAGCCTGACCTCCTCGAACTGAGGCTGGCAGGCACGCAGCTTCACGAAGCAGGAAGTTTTCCTTTTCAGAAAATCCTCAATCCTGGTCAGCGTACTCTGCTGGGTATAGGGCTTCAAAGGATTGACATCGTTCCGGTTATGCAATGAAGGGATGGTAATTATGCTGACATATCCCGGCTTAACCTCGTTGTAAACCCCGTCATCAGCGTGTGTGTGGTTCAGACATTTAACCTTATAAATCTCCGGGAACTCTTCCAGCACCAGATGTTCGTAATCCCATACCGTAACTGCCCTTGACTTGTGCCTCAGCCGTTCGCTCACACGGATATAAAAATGGGTATCGTCTTCCCTGCCCCTTCCTCCAAACGAAGGATATGGCTGCATAAGCTTCTTAACGGCAGCATCCGGCTGTTTCAGTTTCGAAATGGTTCCGGCCGGCAGGGGCTGATCGAGGAATGCCGGATCGTTACCGTTATCAGCGAAGGTTGCGACGGCAGCCTGGGCGTTGATTGACAACAGCTTGCAAACCGCCTCCGCCGCGCCTTCAATGGATGCCCTTAACCAGATAAGGCCGGCTGGCAATACGGTGTTCATTACGGTCGCCTTCTTCGGAATGGCAAATGAGATGATGCCCGATTGAACAAGCCCCAGGGTGTTGTCGCCAACTTCCGTCCTGTCGAAATCAACCCATTTGTTATCCGACAGATATGACCAGTGAATGTGGTTTTCCGGTTTCACCACCATCGGGTTGGTCGAACCCTCCAGCACCTGAAACAACATATTTACAGCCTGACCGGGAGCGATATGCTTCAGCCCGATGTAAAACTCACCTGCATGCGTTTTCTGAATGCCCTCTTCATCGTGGTTGAACTGAGGCAGCAAGCTGATGTCACCGGTTTCCTGCAAATGCTTGTGCTGCTCACACCATCCAAAGGGATAGAGATGGAACAATCTGATTTCCCGGCTTTTGAAATCAGCTTCTTTGTCTTTGGTAACATCCTCAACGGTATAGGCCGTATAGCCAACATAAATTGATTTTATCTTTGGCGTATAGGGCTCTGCAGGTTCGATTAGGTTCGGTTTGTTGGCTGCCTTATCAATCAAATAAGCGGAATAATCCTTGATGTAATTCTTATAACCAAAACCTGAATTCAGTGAGAGCCGGATAAATCCGGAGGTTACCTCAGAGCCGGGCAGCTTATAGGGCGAATCATAACTTACCAAAGCACCTTCGGGAATTATTCCGCCGATGCCATCAATAAAGTATGTTGTTTGAAGGCCATTGAAAATCTTAAGGCTACTGCTTAATGTTCCTGATTTCCAGGCTCCTGATGCCAGCGCCTCGACCTTAACAGTAGGAGGAGTTGTTGCAGAGTTATTATAATATTTCAGCTTCCCTGCATTCTGGAATTCACTTATCCCTGCCCAACTGATGCTCAGCTTTACGGAAGCGTTCTTTTTACAGAAAATCTCTTTATGCCCGATTATGAAGCTGGCGTCCTTTTCAGGATTGCTGCCAAAGGGCAGGAATGGCTTGGCGCTGTCAACCGGGCCGGCATCATTGGAAATCAGCAGGTTTTTGATGCCTTTCTGATTATAGGTACTGTCTGCTCCCACCTCAACCCTGATTTCCACTTTGCTGATGGTTACATCTTTCAGCAGATTGTACTCATAGGCATTTGCATTTTCATTTTTAAGTTTAATCAGCAGCAACGGCAACGCACAATCAAAGGTACCGCCATGAACAGCGGCATTGTAATTTACGATTGCCGGATCTCCGGCAGGAATGATGAAAGAAATTTCAGTGCAGTCGGTATTATCCGAGAACTTTTCGCCAGATGAAATAACGGGGGAGTTTACCTCGTACCAGCCTTTTTCAGCCGTCAGGCTGCAGGCGATCTTTTTTCCGTTAAGTGCTGTAAGGGGATTGATAACCAGTCTGATTCTGACTTTCCTTTCCCCCTCGGTTAGATAAAGATAATGAGATGCCAATGCAAACCCAAGTTCAGCCCGTGGCATGGCAATTCCGGCATATTCGCCGTCCTGATAAACTTTATTTACAAAGGGATGCCACTCCTTGCTGTCGGTTACCAGTTCCCCGCCCAGGCCGTCGCCGCTGTTGGTTACCGGAGAGGCAAAGGCGCGCCCGTCGTTGTTTTGAGTGACAACTCCCGTGCCGGCATCCTTAACCGAATCCTGGCCCGTGGCCAGATAAAAGGTTTTCAGTTCAGCGATGGCCGCCTTATTAAGTACGGTATCTGTATCCAGTTGGTAAACAACCTCTTTCCCCGTTTCATCTTTTCCGGCCTTCAGAGCGGTGCCCGCCGAAAGCAGGTATTCATCCACCTGCTTTGCAAGTTCGCCAAGCACATGCACCTTATTGGCAATTGCCGGCCTCGGAACGAGTTTCAGCACTTCACGGTAATAAAAATCAAGGTGGCGGCCGGTGATGGTATTGAGGTGCTCGCGCGAGAAGCGGAAAAGCTTCAGGAATGCCAGGAAAAGCGCATAATGGGGCGTATGGGCGTCATAATTTTCAAGACTCTTCAGCAGTTCCGACTGTGCCTGCCGTACAATTCCCGTATAAGCAGTCAGAAAAGTATCGAAAATTCCGGTAAAGAGATTGTGGTTAGCCGCATGCTGAATGCTCAGATAAGCGTCGGTAAATCCTTTAATCGGGTCGTTGAAGATGCTGTCGTCCGGCTCAATCGAATTTACATAACCGGCCCAGGTAGTTTCGGTGGTATCAAAAAGCCAGGATTCCGAAAGACCTTCGGAAATCAGGCCTCCTGCATCCGTTAGCTGCAGGTTCAGTATCTTCCAGTTGCTCAATGAAGCATGATTCAGATAGTCAAGCGGAGCGCTGCCGGCTGCCAGGTAACTGCCGGTCAGCCTTTTGAGTGCCGGAGCCAGTTTAATCCGGATAACATTCAGTATGGCTGACTTAAGCGCGGTTTCAGCCGGGAGCCGCTGTTGCGCTTTATCCAGCGCCTTGCTCAGCGTAAACAATGCACTATACAACTCATTAAGTTTCAGCCTGATTGCATCCATCTGCCCCTGGTGGCTGTCGTCGCGGATAAAGTCAAAGCGTTCCTTAATCTCTTTCCGGTAACGATCAATATTCTGAATCGCAATTATGCCAAGATGTGCGGAAATATCAGAGTTGAAAAACGCCTGCCAGTTGCCGTTGATTTGATTGCCGGTATCATAATAGCTTACAAACGAGGCATATTCTTCCGCAAAAGCAATCCAGTCAGCATACGCTCTTTCATCGGCGAGCGCATAGCGCCCGGGATTGAGCCCCGGCAACAGGCGCTGCATCTGGCTGGTACCCGTACGCTGCAATGGATTCCTGTTTTTACTGCAATCTGACATGGCTATATATCGTTTGGCTTATCGGTTGTCAAAATACTGAGCTCGGTACCTTCATTGATGTAATACGGGAATACAAAATTGAAGCGGCTGTTTGTCCCTCTGATCATGTATTCAATCTCAATCAGGATTTCACCTTCCGGTTCATTGGTCGTATCCATCGAAATCGCTGTAACATCAATCCGCGGTTCAAAATAGAGGATGGCAGTTCTGATCTTGTCTTTAATCAGGGTTTTGGTACTGGTTGAAAGCGGCTCAAACAGCATTTCGTCCATGTTGCAGCCGTATTTTGGCTGCATTACCCTTTCGCCTGTCCGGGTGGTGAGCAGAATCTGCAGGCTGCGGTTGATGTCCGTTTCCTTTTCGGTCATCTCCACCCCCCGGATATCCGGAAGAAAGGTAGGCGGAAAGCTCCAGCCTCTGCCTAAAAAGTCATCTTGTTTTGAGTCTGCCATGGTTTAAAACTTTATCCTCCAATAATAACTGTTGCTGCTCCGCTTACAATCTGACCCCCATGGGCCGTACTATCTCCCATTCTGGCTGCCTGAGACCCACAAATCATTACGGTAGCCGACCCCTTGACAATTGTATCGGGAGGGCCCGTGCAGATCGCCATATCGCCCACTACAGCAGCCGGCAACCCCTCTATCAATACAGTTGGGCAACCTCCGGATATCGGCCCTCCAACATGTGGAACAGTACCTTGTGACATTGGACAAACATGCATATCCGATAATCTCGCTGCTAAAGGCATAATGAATGTTTTTAGTTTTAATCAATTAATCTGCACCGTACTACCCTTAATGACCGTTGTTCCACCAGAGGAAAGTTCAACTCCGCCCTGTCCGGTGACTTTTGTCTGTGCATTTCCGCTGATTTCCACCCCGCTATCGGCAGAAGCTTTCAGGTCATTTCCTGCCTGCATCTCCAGGGCAGTGGCACTCTTCAGGGTAATCCCATCCTGATTAAGGGTAATTTTGTTTCCGTTCTGATCCTCAAGAACAATGCTGCCCTCATCGTCGTTGATGATGAACTTGTTTCCCCCGGGAGTTTCCAGGGTAAAGCTCTTTTTCTCATCATTGAAGATCATTTTTATCCCGCTCCTGGTCTGGAAACCCTTTTCGTGGTTGTCGTCCGATGCTTTAAGAGGTGCCGGCTTACTGCTGCTGTTCAGCATTCCCAGAACCACGGCATGGCGCGGATCGTTATTGATAAATCCAACCACAACCTCATCGCCGATCTCCGGCCTGAAGAATGCGCCGCGTTCATTGCCGGCATCCAGGGAGGCGATCCTGCACCAGATACCGTCATCGGCCTTATCAATTACCGGAACCCGCACCTTTATCCTGTCCTCGCCGTCAGGGTCGTCCTGAAGCTGGGTTACCACCCCGATTTGCAAACCCTGAACTGCGGGCAGCAAACCTCCGGCAAGCGGAGGCTGAATCCGGTAGGTTTCAGCAAACCATTCGGGATTGATGCCGAACTGGAATACCGTCTGCCAGCTCCCCTCCTCAATTTCATGCCTGACGCCCGTAACATAGAGTTTCCCTTCAAACCGTTCACCGGCGCCCTGTAGCTTTATCAGACTGCCCGGCTTCACCTCAGCCGTACCGTCGGTGCGCACACGGCCGCGAATCTTTGCCAGCTGATGCCTCATCATCATGGAATTTATCCAGTTTTGCATCTCCGGATCCTCGAAAGGGGCATTGGTGGCAAGCATAAAATGATCCTCTCCCATCACACCGGCCAGCTTATCCTTATCAAGGTTACCGGCATCCGGTGTTGCAGCCTCATCAGCCTCAAGCTCATCGGCCAGCTTTTGTGAGGTGTAGTCCCACGATGTGCCTTTTATGCTTTTATACTGAAACCTGGCATCAATCTCGGCATCCAGGTCGAGTACCGTAGCGCCGTACTGAATGGTAAGAGCGGGTTTTGCGGAAAAATCCGGCTTCGAAATGGAGATTTTGTTATCATCGGTAAAACAGAGCATGCCATTGGCATCAGCCCGGCAAATCAAAAAATCCCAATCGGTGCTGTTATAATGCACCAGTTGCTTGTGGACATAGGATGTTGCTTTCACCTTTGCCTCAATGCCGTATTTCCCGATAATGGATTCCATTACCTCGCTATCCTTTGTATCCTTATAGTAAGCACTCTTCAGTGCGCCGGTCATCTTCACCGCCTTATCGCGGCACTCCACCATGAGTACCGAATTTTTCCTTCGCACCTTGATGCCATGTTTCACGACGATCCCCCTGAAAATGGTTTCTTCCTGATTGCTGTAGCCGGCCTTGATTTCAATCTCCCTTCCGGGTTCAAAATCAGGCTGATTACTGACCTTGAACGACTGCTCCGAAGCTTCGCCGTCAAGCAGAATGATGGTGGCCGATGCGATTCTGTTCACCTCCTTATTCACCGTAACGGAAAGGACATGATACGCTTTGGTAACTTCCTTGCCATCTGAGAAGAGGGTAAAAGAAGCCAGTGATTTTGAACCTTCTGCCGGTATCATTCTTTCATTTGCCATCGGACATCGTCTTTAGTTTTTCGCAACCGGAGGGAAGAAAATCAGGCTTCCCGGCTCCAGATTGCGGAAATTCTGCAGGTTGTTGGCTCCCGCCACCTGAATATAATAGGACGAATCGCCATAGATGTCGTAGCACATCAAAGGCAGGGTATCGCCCTTTTTCACGGTACGGTAATGGGTCAGGTCTGGAGAGCGGTCATTCTGCTGAATCACCCTTAGCTCCTCATCGGTAGCCTGTTTCAGCGAAACCTTGCAGATGGCCCTGATGGGCGAACCATCCGGATTGAAGAGTTTGTAGTTGATATGCAATGCTGAACATCTGCCTTTGAAAAGATCGGTTCCCCAGACAAACTTGAAAAACCTGGGCTGATGGGTATTCCCATCATAATCCATCAGGAATTTTCTGAAATTCTCAATTTCTCCGGCGATGTTTTCCCTCGGCCGGCCGTCGATGATCCCGGTGTTGTCGAACAGAAATTCAAACGACATCTCCTCCGGAAGCTTCACCTTGAACTGCTGATGGCCTCCGGTTGTGCCCTGCCCCTGAGCGTTTTCAAACTCATATTTTATTTCAATGGTATAACTCTCAGGGTTGATCAATGCGGTATAGGGATTATCAATACCGGGGATGGAAGCAAGATGGCTATCGGCCATATCCACATGGGTATAGGCGTAGATTTTCATCTTCTTCAGCTCTCCCCTGCCGGTTGATGAATCGCTTATCGTGGGCATGTCATCTCTCCTTTTTATTATTGATGATATCCAGCACCTGCTCAATACACTGATCTACCAGGCTTTTCCTCTCCTGATCACCGACCGGCTGCCCCTCCCGGCTATCCGCGGGAGGCACCTGCTGATGCTGCTGGTTTACCGTTACATTAATCTGCAACTCTCTGATCTCTACAGGCATATCAAAGAATTTTGAAGAAGTTATAACTCAGGTCAAGGGTTTCGACCACTACCGCGTTTTCCTGTGCATTGAAATCGCTGATGCTCCATTTTTTTGGCCAGCAATTGTACAGATGCCAGGTTTTAAGCGGCTGATGCATTGAATTCAGCAGAGTGACCTGAATTTCAGCAGGCCGGTTGTTCTCAAAGTCACGATCCTGAAGGATACCCTTTACCCAGTTTATCACGGAAGAATCGGTAAGCATACCGCGCTTCAGCGACAAATCAGGATATTTGGTTCTAACCGGAAGTTTGTGCTCAAACCTGTTCTCGCCGCCCTCCCTGAACGATTCCGTATCATATTCCACCGTAAGCCCGCTTACCGACTGAAACCTGATATCGTTGTCGTTGCCGATGTTCAGAAACTCGACTTTAAAATGAAAGCCAACCGGCGGATAGTATCCTCCTGCCATAACGCTTCAGTTTTAAGCAGCTGAATATCAGCCACTGTGGTTAAACAACAAGATTCAATCCTTCATGAGCCAGCTCCAGGGTTTCGATTGCGACTTCATTGCCATCGCTCTTCAGATCGCTGGCCTGAACCTTAACCGGGAATGAGTTTTTGGCTTTCCAGGTCATCACCGGAGTATGGGTTTCATTCAGCAGGCTTATAACAATATCACGGCGTTCGGCCACCGTCATATTGGTCATGTTGATCCAGCGATAGAAATCAGTATCTCCCTGAATGGTTCCGCGCTTCAGCGTAATGTTGCTGTACTTCTGCATTCCCGGCATTTTTATCTTATGATACTCGGGGCTGCTTCCTTCGCGGTATTCGATAACTTCAGCCTGAATATCGAGGCCGGTGACTTCGGTAAAGCCGATTCTGACGCCACCCCATTCAACCTGGAAGTGAAATTTCGGAAGTGGATAAGTTGCCATAATATTTGGATATAAAAAGTTAATATTCAGTTAATTCAAAGCAGGCAGGCGGATTAGCTTTCAGCCATTTTATGCGAGAAGCGGAGAATGATAAACTCGGCCGGCCTTACCACAGCCATTCCGATTTCCACAATCAGCCGGCCTTCGAGAATATCGAGGGCGGTCATGGTCTTGCCCAGCCCTACGGCAACATAAAAGGCATGCTCCGGCTTGATTCCCTGCAATGCTCCCTGACGCCACAGGGTAATCAGGAAGTTCTCGATCATTCCCTGAATCTTTACCCAGGTATTTGCGTCATTGGGCTCAAAAACAAAGGGTTCCGTTGCTTTCTTGCAGCTCTCTTCAACCATATTGAAAAAGCGCCTGACCGAAACATACCTCCACTCATTGTCGTTTCCGGCAAGGGTCCTGGCGCCGAAAATCAGCGTGCCTTTTCCGGTAAAGAAGCGGATGGCATTCACCGACTTTCCGGCAACGGTATCCACATTCAGGTTTTCAAGCTGGCTGGCGGTAAATACGGCATCGGGACCGATGACATTGTTCAGGCTCACATTGGCAGGAGCTTTCCATACGCCCCGGGTGCGGTCAACCATGGCATAGGCGCCGGCAACCGCTCCGCTTGGAGGCATAACCGTCATGCTGTTGGCCACTCCGGTCAGAATTGCCTTGTAAACTGGAAATGAAAGAGCCAGAGATTTATCGTAGGATGAAGCATATGAAGATGCTGCATTAACCACATGGGTCAGATATGCCGTTTTAATCTGATCGAACAGGGGTTGGATCAGATCTGCAGCACTTCTCCTTCTCTCTTCGGCATTGCTTCCCGTAATCACTGAAGATGCAACAGCCGCTGTGACAGCCGGCCAGGATGCCGCCGCTACCATAGCTTTATAATCGGTTAAAGTATAGGAGGAAATTTTACTTTTCACTTCAAGATCGAGCGCTACAACACTCGCAAAGAGAGGATCAAAATCGGAGGTAACCGCATTTTTCAGACTGGTGACAAATTCCGGGTTTTTTAACTTAACAGCAGCTGCTCCGTTTATAAAATCATCCACCAGATTGCCCAGCTCATAAAGGAATTTAAAAAGATTTTCCAGATTCAGATTGCTGTTTCCTGTCGGAGCATTAAAAGCAGCCAGCAGTGCAGCAAAACGGGCCGACAAATCGTCGTAGGACGAATATAAAGTGTTGGTTTGGGTTTTTACCAGTTCAAGGTCAGAGTATGACTGTTCCGTTTTTTCAATCCGGGTCAAAACATCGGAATCGGTGGAAAGGTTTTTAAGGTCAACCCCAATTCCTGACCTTTTTATGACACTTTTGACATCTGTAAATTTAACCGTTTTCGGAAGGTTCACTTTCAGCCAGGGGGTATAAACCGCACCATATTTCAGGGAGTTAATGCCGATATTGTTTCTGAAATTCGTTCCGAGGGAATCAGCTTGCTTTACATCAAAAAGACTGAACCTGTCCTGAAGGTCTTCGCACTGCTTCAGCGCAGCCTGCTGAACCGCAGCCAGATCGGTGTCGGAGAGCGTTACTGCATCGGGGAACAGCAAAATGGTTGGGTCATCTTCCTTTTCAAGTGCATTTATTCCCTTTATAAAATCATCCTTTTTAATATCGACACCGCTGCTGTTTTTCCCAACGGAAACAATGAAGCAATCGCCGCCTCCGTTGGCATAAAACATCTGAAGCGCATCGTAAAGGAAAAATTTGCTGTTGAGTTTTGCCGAAACAAATTTGTTGTTGCCGTCGATGTTCACTTCGGTAACCTCTGGGGCAGGCCCACCGCCAAAATACTGCTCAAACTCGACCAGCGAACCAATCCTTTTCGGCTTATTGAGGAGGTCGTCCGGTGAAAGGTCTTCGGCTTTTGCCGTATATCCGATAAAGGCAGGCAAAGCGGTCTCAACCTGTGCTACGGAAGGGGGAAGTTTTGGAATTTCTTCCACATAAACTCCGGGGGTTTTGTAAGTTGTTGCCATATTCTTGTTATTTTAAAATTAAATTATGTGGATATCAGAGTAGTATTTCTTTTCAGCCGCATTTATCCTGTCTCTTATACA
>LUZO01000264.1 GCA_001603685.1 Bacteroidales bacterium Bact_23 | reverse complement strand
CTATTTTGTAAATACAATTCGTATAAATTATACCGTTTGAAAAAATATAACAGACCAATTATCGCTCTGCTCAATTGTTCTGAATATTTTAACCTTAGGCTTTAGCCCGCGGGTATGGAAGCGGCACCTCACCACAACCGGCTTTGGCCGAAAAACCAGGGAGCAGGTGTTGGGCTAAAGCCCGGGGATATGAATCGCATAGACTAACCACATGGAAGATGCCCGGAGTGATGTACCACATAGCCACACCATCTGGATAATGCTCCGGGTTATGAACCGCATGGTCACGTCATCTGGATGATGCTTTTATAATTGTTTGGTTTTCACCAGTTCCTTGAATCGTTTCCCTCGCTCTTCAAAATTACTGAACTGATCATAACTCGATGCGGCAGGGGAGAGCAGGCATATTCCTCCCGGGGGAGTAACGGCAATGGCTTTTTTAACGGCGTTGTCGAATTTCAGCTCGAAAGCCGGGATTACCTTGCAGTTTTTTCCGGATTTGATCAGCTCCATCATTCTTTTGCCGGCCGGCCCGGTAAATACAATGGTTTTTATTTGCGAGTTACAGAGATGTTCCATCAGTTGTAAATAATCGATTCCGCGGTCAAAGCCGCCAAGTATCAGCGTATCAACCTGCCTGAGCGTGGATATGGCGGCAATGGTTGCCTCCGGAATGGTGGAAATGGAGTCGTTGTAGAAGCGTTTTCCGCCATAAACACCGGTAAATTCAATGCGGTGCTCAAGGGGAACATAGGTTCTTACCCCTTCGGCAATGGCCTCAGCCGGGATGCCCATCATTCCGGCCGCCGAAGCGGCAAAGATGATGTTGCGCAAATTGTGTTCGCCGGCCAGCATACATCCATGGTCAACCGGAAGCAGAATGCGTTCGGCTGAGTTACTTCGCAATACGATGTGGTTTCCTGAAATTCCGGCGCCGTTCCCTTCAAATGTGGCGGTGCTGACCGGGAATTTTCTGCCGGCGGTAAAAAACCCGTCCAGAAGCTGCTGAATGTTCACATCTCCCGCATCATAAAAGAAGGCATCCTGTTGCTGCTGTTTCAGGGCTATCTGAAATTTGGCAAGCTGATAATGTTTGAAAGAGGTGTAATGGTCGAGGTGCTCCTGATAAAGGTTGAGCAATATGCCAATGTGGGGCGCACGGGTCAGGAATTCAAGCTGATGCGACGATAACTCGGCTACAATTCTTGTGGATGGAGTGATTTCTTCAATCAGGTCAAAAAGCGGAATGCCGATGTTGCCGGCGAGCAGAGCATCACTTGTATAAGTCCTGATGATGTGATGCAGAAGGGTGGAGGTGGTACTTTTGCCCTTTGTGCCGGTAATGCCGGCCATCTGTGGTGCGTAAGCCCTGATAAACAGATCAGTTTGCGATGAGATGTTGGCGGGATTGTAAGGAACACCGCTTTTCGACAGCGGAACTCCCGGCGATTTTATGACCAGACCGAAGCGGCTGAGCTGGCCGAGATAGGCAGGTCCGGTAAGCAGCGTGATGTTTTCGTCGTTCAGTTCATCATATTTCCGGCTTATGGATTCATCGGCATCGGCAACCGTGACAGGCAGGCCGGGACAGTATTGCTTCAGAAATCTGAGCGTTGACCTTCCTTCTCTTCCATATCCGAGAATCAGCACCGATTTACCGGAAGTAACTGATTTTATCAGGCTTCTCATTGCAATGCCTCTTTTAACAGTTGTATAAACGGCGCTTCAACAAAATGATTGGGATTTAGTTTCCGTAAATCAGCCGGAATGCTTTTTTCGCCTTTGGCCTCTTCAAAATGTCGGAGAAGCAGGGGTCGTTCGTTTTCCGGTATATCCCTGAGCAGCATTTGCAGGGCGATGTTTACCTCGTCAATCGTACCTACGCATTCAAACGGTTTGTTTTCGGCAATTCCGCATAGCTCGTCGAACACGCCGCGCATTTCCGGATCGTTGAACATTTCGCTCCCGATCATCCGGTTTGTTTGTTTCAGGCCGGCAAAAGGCGAAATGATGATGGCGGCAAACATACATTTGGCGCATTTTCCGCACCATGTGTCGGTTTTGCTGCCGGCATTGCAGCTTCTGAAAATGGCGTGATATTCGTTTAATGAAGAAAAAATCCTTGCGATCTGCAGTTCGCTGAGCGGCCTCAGGAAGCTGAAGTAATTGAAATCCGGAGAGATATACCTGCTGTAATAATCCCGGAATGCCGCCTCAAATTCAAACGATTTGGAGTACTGATGGTTGATGCCGGTTCCCGGAATGGTGGCTTCGTTGGCGCTCGATTCGTTCGACAGGGCGATGTACCGGTACCCAGTAATCAGCGCGGTTGCCAGGGTATAGAATGCCAGCATGGCAGAAAAAGGAGTATGCCCGTTCAGGAAGCCTGCATCATTCAGCTTCAGGATGAGCGGATCGAGATTCCTTTGGATCGTAACCACCTGGTCCATGGCAAATCCTGCTGTTTCCGCCGTTTTTACCGTAGCTCCCCGGGGGTTCATAATCAGCGGGGTGACGCTTTTTCCGGAACGCCGGAGCAGTTCAAGCGTTACGATTGAATCTTTGCCGCCCCCGATGGGAACCAGAATATCATCGCTAAGTTCAACCGGTAGACTGCGGAAATGATCGCTTCCTCCGGCAATGATTTCAACGAACGAATCGGGAGTGACTTCAATGGAGTTGACATAGAAAAATTCTCCCATACCATTGAAATACAACTCTTTCCACCATTTAATCTGTTCGGGTGCGAGTGCGGCAGGTTTTACCAGGATAGTGGGCGGGCAGGCAGTTTTCCAGTAACTGATCAGCTCAATCATTCCGATATTGAAGGCGATGTTGTTCAGCAGTCCGGTGAAATTTGCAGAATTGTCAGCCTTGAAATGCCTGTTAGCAGGAATAAATGCCGACGGCCTGAAAGTGTATTCTTCGCCAAGCTTAAACTCAAAATTAAAATAAACCCCCTCCGGAGTTAATTTTACACCAAAATCCTCATAAACAAATAGAGGGTATTGATTCCTGAATTTTTGGTATAATGGTGAATTGGCGGCCTTTAGCATTGATGAAGTGGTATGGAATTTGATGGTCAGTTACTGACACTGGTTGCAAAAATAATGAATAGGAGTGTTGTTTTGGTTGAAAAACCGGTCGTAATGAAGATTATTGTTGCATCGGAACGATTTGTTCATTATATTTGAACTTAACTGAAGAAAAGTAAACGGGAATAACCACGCCGGCATTTCCCGGGAAATGAGGGTAGAGCGATGGAACCAATAAAAATTAAACCACTTGCAGGCAGGATTCTGATATCTGTGCCGTTTTTACAGGATTTTTATTTTAAGAAGGCAGTAGTTTTACTTGCCGATCACAGTGATGAAGGTTCGTTTGGTGTTATCATCAACAAACCTGTAAAAGTTAAATTAAGCGAACTTGAAAGCGATTTTGAGGGTTTTAATGCGCCTGTGTTTATTGGCGGGCCTGTTAATACCGATAAACTATTCTTTATTCACACCCGTCCCGATCTGATTGAAGGCGGGGTGAGAATTCTTGATGGATTATACTGGGGTGGAAACCTCGAAACTGTACGAAAGCTGATTCATGAAAAAAAACTCAGCGAAGCCGAAATCCGTTTTTTTGTAGGTTATTCAGGATGGATGGCCAAGCAGCTTGACCGCGAACTCGAAGAGAATTCGTGGGTTGTTTCACTCACAAACACCGATCAGGTTATCCGCTCCAATCCTGATGAGATGTGGAAACAGACCCTCAGAAAACTGGGAAGGGAGTATAAACTGTGGGTAAATTACCCGCCCGATCCCATGCTGAACTAAACTCCGGCAAACAGCCCGATCTGCCTGATAAAATCAACGAACAGTGAGGGCCTCAGCAAAATTGTGAAAACAAAACCAAACACGGCGCCCCAGAAATGGGCGTCGTGTCCTATATTATCCTTTCCCTTTTTCGACATATAAGCCGAATAAACCAGGTATAAAACCCCGAAAATAAAGGCAGGGATATCAAACGGAATAAAAATGAAGCGAATGGACGACAGGGGTTTGATGAGAATGGCTGAAAAAAGCACTGCCGATACAGCTCCCGAAGCGCCTACTGCCAGATAATACTGGTTGTCCTTGTGTTTTGCAAAGGATGGAAGTGATGAAAACAGCACTCCTCCTATGTAAAGCAGGATGAAATAGTAGCCGCCCTTAAGGCCGAAAAAATTGCGGAAATAGAACTCTACCGCTTCGCCAAACGAATAGAGTACAAACATATTTATTCCAAGATGAACCCAGTCGGCGTGGACGAAGCCGTGCGTCAGAAAGCGGTAGCCCTGTCTGTGATGGCTGATCATAAACGGGCTGAAAAGCAGTTTGCCGTAAAGGCGCGCATCATTGAACGATAGCAGCGAAACCACCACCGTTACCGCAACGATGATAATGGTAATCATTTTACAGGGCGCCTGTTGTAACTGCGGTGTGGTCTATTTCGGAACCCATGATGCTGTGCGGAATCATGTAAACCAGAAACAGAACCACTGCTGCAAGCACTGCCCACCACTTCTTTTCGGGCTTACGCCATATCTGCACCAGCGCAATTGCCCAGAAAATAAAGGCAACCAGCGTTTTATTATCGGTCATGTCGCCAAATTTGAAGATGCCTTTCATCGGCCATCCTGTCCAGTAAGCGCCGAAGGCATATTTCTGCATGACCGGACCGAGGATAAGCCCGCCAACCACCAGGAAGAGCGTGGTAAGCAGGGTGAGACGGAATACTCTGTCTCCTTTGGCAATTACCTCGATTCCGGCGCGGGTTGAAAAGAGCATAGCCAGGAACATGATTAAAATGTGCGGAAGCAGCACCAGAATAGGTACCTGCCCCTTGAACCGGATAATAACCGGCTCTTCCGTCAGCTGAACCGAGTTTATGCCATCGGTCAGGGTGATCATGTATTCAACCTTTCCGGCGGGCGGCTGATGCGGGACATAGGCTACCAGCTTTCCGCCCATATTCAGCATCGGCATTTCGGTCCACTGATCATGGCTTTTGAAGCGCTTAAAGCTAAAAAGCCCCTGAATGGTGCCGGTAGGCTCATTGATGCTGATCTCTGCATTGTCGGCGCCTTCGTATGTACGGATAAGTTTGTAGCTGATCAGTTCGCTGCCTACCTTAACTTTTCCTTTAATCGGATAGGTAGGGCCGGTTGTCCGCTGGTAATATGCTGATCCTAAAGTAATAAAAAAAGCCGCTACCCATAAAATGATGTTTCTTGCCATAGTTGGTGCTGATTCAGATTAGCCGTATTCGCCTGGCAAACCGGCCGGTTTTGAAATAATTTGCAATGATAGTGATTTTTTGCTGCCGATAGACTGTTTTATTGAATAAACTACATATAAAGCAGGTAAATATCTGTCATTGTTGAGGTGTTTTTGAGTATAAATATTACTCGTTATTATGACATTTTCAATATGCTTATGGGGTAATTGCAGCATTTTATACTAATATGCCCTGTTTATCGTTTAGAATGATTTGAACAAAATCAGAACTTTTTGATTTGAAATTTTACTAATTGTTTTAATTTTGACGATTTATTAACCGAAAAAGGCATTTTATTTTAATAAGTGCTGATTCAACGCTGCGCCCGGTGCTAAAAAACAGCTTAAGGATACACATTATATTATTGCTTCTGATTTTGGTCAGGGTGGTTTCCGGACAGGAGATGACCGGTTATGTTCACAGCAATTATGCGGGAATAACCGGAAGTTTCATTAATCCGGCCTCCATCCTCAACTCGAAGCTCTATCTGGATATTAACCTGATCGGACTGCAATTGCATGTTGACAACAACTATGTTTATCTTGCGAAAGATGAGTATCGTTTCAGTCGTTTTTTAGAGAAAGATCCCCAGTTTCCGGAGCACATTCATCCAATCACGGGCGAGTCAAAAAGCATATATGACTATTACAACACCGACCTCAAGAACGCCTATTCGCAAATCAGGGTGATGGGGCCTTCGGCTATGTATGCATTGGGAAACCAGGCTTTTGGCATTTCCACCTCTTTTCGTACCATTGTTTCGGGCCATCAGTTGCCATACGACCTTGCAAAATTTGCCATCGACGGACTCAGGTTTTATCCCCAGCACCGGATCAACTATATCGATGAGATTGATTTCAGGGCATCGGGAATGGCTTTTACCGAAATAGCGGGAACCTATTCCTTCGTTATATCGCGGTACAACCAGGAGCACTGGAGCGCCGGAATAACCGTGAAGGCGCTGCTGGGTTCAGCCGGCGTTTATGGCTTTGGCGACAACATTGATTATTTGATTCCGAATGCCGATACCATCATAGTTTATAAAGCGAATGGTTCGGTGGGCGTTTCCATGCCGGTTGATTACGCCAACAACGATGTGCTGCTGCCCCGCAATTTTGTTCAGGGGTTTGGTCTTGGCGCAGACATTGGCATTATGTACCAGAAAAAAATACAGGGGCATTCCACCAAGGCATACTCTTCAATTTGCGAAATTCCTTTCCAGCAATACTTTTTCCGCTTTGGCGCTTCACTGCTTGATGTGGGCAGCATAAAATTCCGCAGGAATACCCGAATGATTGAGTTTGAGGATGCCCATGCCAATATGTATAATGTCAGGGGAAAGGATTTTCGTTCGGTGAACGATCTGCTGCGTACCATCAGCTATGAATTTTCAGGCGATTCCAATGCAATGATCAGGGAATCGGCTTTTTCGATTGCTTTGCCGTCGGCAGTAAGCCTGCAGGCTGATGTGAGGGTAATGGGTAATTTTTACATCAACTCCTCGGTTATTCATCCTTTGGTATTTAAGGATGCCGCATTGGTGAGGCCGGCGCAGGTATCGCTTACGCCCCGCATCGAAAGCCGCATTCTGGAATTTGCCCTGCCCTTTACGCTCTACGACTACCGCTATCCGCAGCTTGGACTGAGCGCCCGCTTCCACAACATTGTAATCGGAACCGATAAACTGGGCGGTTTTTTCGGCATGAACGATTTTACCGGACTTGACTTTTATGTTATGGTGAAATTGCAAAATGCGAAAGGCCACTGCGGCGGAAAGGCAAAATTCGGCTGCGGCAACCTCGAATACAGAAGCAAGTATTAAACCGAAGGCATCACCTTTACATCCAGCGCATCCCTGAGCCCGTTTCCGATCTGCATAAAAGCCAGAACGGTAATCATGATGCACAATCCCGGAAGTGTTGCCAGCCAGGGATTATCCAGAATAATATAACCGTAATTCTCCCTGATCATGGTTCCCCATGAAGGAACGGGCGGCTGAACGCCGATTCCGAGAAAGCTGAGTCCCGCTTCAATCAGGATGGCAGAGGCGAAATTGGCTGCCGAGATTACAATTACAGGCCCCAGCGAGTTGGGCAGGATATGGCGGAAAATAATCCGGCTGTTGCGGAAACCCAGAGCGCGGGCGGCTTCAACATACTCCTTCTCGCGTATGCCGAGTATCTGTCCGCGGACTACGCGCGCCACCTCCACCCACATGGTAAGCCCTATGGCTATGAATACCTGCCAGAAGCCCTTGCCCAGAACAAAGGTAATGGCAATTACCAGCAGAATGGTCGGAACCGACCACAATACATTGATAAACCAGATGATCAGGTCATCGACCCAGCCTCTGAAAAAGCCGGCAAGGGCCCCCATCAGAATGCCGAACAGCAGCGAGATCAGTACGGAGATAAATCCTACCGAGAGACTTACCCGTGTGCCGATCAGCAACTGGCTGAGCATATCGCGCCCGAAGCGGTCGGTGCCAAGCAGATATCGTTTTTTAACGATGTGTTTTTCGATGATCTCCCTTTGCATCTGCAGGGTATCTGATCCGATGATTCTGCCCCTAAGGTCGGGCAGGCCGGGGCTGTAATCCAGCCTGCCATCGGTTGATGGAAGCGCATACAGCACATCCTGAAGCGGATATTCGTACATCACCGCACCGGTATCCCCTTCGGAGCCGGCTGCTGTAAGGATGATTCTGCCGCCGGCAAAGCGGTATTCGCCGAAAGGCCGGGTGCTGTACTCCCTGAAGCATCCGTAAAGCCATTTTTTCCAGAAAGGACAGAGGCGGGGCGCTTCATTTTTCACCACCTTCAGCATCTTTACGGAAAACCCGGGCTTTTTGGCGGCGATCTCCAGGTGCTGTTCATTGGCGTAGGGTGTGCTGTCGGGCGTAATGAGATACCCCAGAACCGCAGCAAGGGCAGTAAGGGTGATGATGGCCGCCGAAACTACTACAGCCCTGTTACTGAATAGCTTATACAAAGCTTTCCGGGTAAGGGAGCCTTCGGGTATTTTCCTGTGCCTGTGTAAAAATAGCTTCACGGGGTTCGGTTTAGCAGAGGCGAATTTAGCAAGAATTAGCTGAGCGGGGCACAGGGAGAAAAAAATCTTTGGAAAATGTATGAAGCAAAAGGAAAAAGTATTAATTTTGCCGCACTTTTACTAAACGGTGAGTGTAGCTCAGTTGGTTAGAGCATCAGATTGTGGTTCTGAGGGTCGTGGGTTCGAGTCCCATCATTCACCCAAAATTAAGGTCGGTTTTGCCGGCCTTTTTTTATTTTACAGGCTCAGCATGAACCAAATACATATT
>LUZO01000263.1 GCA_001603685.1 Bacteroidales bacterium Bact_23 | reverse complement strand
AAATCAATTATTTACCAAAAACCAGTTTTATGAAAAAAAATTACTTACTCATTGGAATTCTGTTCCTTGTCCTTTCACAGGTATTTGCACAGGCTGAGTTTAATACCGGCACGCTGGAGGTCGTATTGAGTTCAGCCGGCCGTATTCGTCTTTACACGCCGCCACCCGATGAGGTAAGGCAGATAGAGCGTGTTTCTCTTCTGGTTGGAGTCTCAAATGAGTTTGTATTTGACTATAATGAGGACGCTGATGCGGTTGAATCTGCAGTACTGGTATCAGACCCCCAGAAAAGCGATTATGAACTCAGAGGGCTTTTTGATAACTCCTATTCAGACAGAAGGCCTGATGTTCAGGTAGAAATTAATGTTTACGGATGGCAGAATAAAAGTTATGCGCTGTTTAAATATTCGGTGCAAAACAAGGAAGATGCCACCATGAATGCTGTTATTGGCCTTGATATCATACCATTCCTGAATGAGACTTACGGGGGTGATGCCGTTGCGTATGATGAAACCAACAATTTCATTCGTTTCTACCGCGACTCAGATTTAAATGTGGGTTTCAAAGCGTTGACTAAGGAGTTTACCTCGCTCTCTTTCTTTGAGTGGTTCTCAGGCTATTCAAATGACAACAACTACTGGGGATGGATGACTTCAGGACAAATTGCCGCGCCTTATGCATCAACCACCGATGACGGGCTTGTTGCGGTAACCGGCCAGCCGGCTGTTGACATTGAGCCCAATGGGGTTTATGAAGTTAATTTTGCACTGGCAATTGGCAACAATGAGGAGGAACTCATTGCCAATATGGCTGAAGCAAAGTACAAGTTCGACGAAATGAACGGTTCACTGGCCATTAATGACCAGAATCCCAACGGCCTGTCGCTGGGCAACAACTATCCTAATCCGTTTAGTGGTCAAACCATGATCAGCTATTCGCTGCCTTCAAGCGGCAATGTAAGCCTGAAGGTTCACGATCAGCTTGGCAGGGTGGTAGCCGTTCCGGTAAATGGCGTTCAGAGTGCAGGCGCTCATAAAGCTGAGTTCAACTCCGGAAAACTTGCTCCGGGGCTTTACTTCTACACCCTTACCTTCAAGGAAAGAAGCATTACCCAAAAGATGATTATTACCGACTGATAAGAGTCATCCGGTAATCAGCAAAAAAGGCAGCTTTCCACAAGCTGCCTTTTTTGCTGATCATTACAGCAGGCCGGGAAAAGATCCGGGAAACTGCTATAATCCTGCAGGTATCAGAGTTTTATCCATGCTACATGCACTGCGTGCGGGCTTACGCCTGTCAGCCAGTCTTCCACACCCGATCCGTCGAGGTTCGAACGGACAATCTTTCCGTCGGGCATCGAGTTTGAGATTTTGTATCCCCAGAACAGTTTTTCGCGCTTGTGGTCAATGGCTATACCCCAGGTGGCTTTTGAGCCGTAATCGCCGATCTTTGTCAGGGCCGAACCATCCAGATTACAGACATAGATGCCATTTTCACTGATTGGAGTTGCACTGTCGCCGTATATGGCAAGATAAACTTTTCCGGTAGCCGGATTCACCTCCATGGCGGTCCCGTCAATGTCAGCGATGAGTTCGGTAAGTCCGGTGCCATCGCTCTTAACCGACCAGAGCCCGCCGCTGAATTCAGTCCTGTCGTTTACAAAGTAGATTCTGTCATCTGCCGGGTTGTATTGCATATCAATCGGGTATTCCGGCTTTAA
Source organism: Bacteroidales bacterium Bact_23 (assembly GCA_001603685.1). Classification (GTDB taxonomy): domain Bacteria; phylum Bacteroidota; class Bacteroidia; order Bacteroidales; family Lentimicrobiaceae; genus Lentimicrobium. The sequence continues at coordinate 2,165 of LUZO01000263.1, read as the reverse complement.
TCCGTTGGTATTCAGGAATGGCTCGGGATTGCTGCCGTCGAGGTTGCAGCGGTAGATTCCGCCGGGTCGGCCCCAATACAGCTTGTTGTTGAGTACCATCAGCCCTTCCGGAGCATCAACAATCTCCTGCCCGGGAACGGTGGCGTCCAGAATTTTCTCCGGATTCTTGCCATCAGCATCGAATCTGTAAATTACCTTCAGGTTGAAATCGGCAATAAACACTTTCCGTGAAGCCGAATCAACCGCCAGGCTGTAGGCGCGCGAAAAGGGCACCTGCTCAAATTCCTGGATAATCGGAGCGTCATCGTTCAGAATGACAAAGTAAGCTCCGCCGCCCGAAGAACTTCTTGTGGTAAAATAGAGAACCTGAGCAGCTCCTGCCTGAGAATCCTTAATGTTGACAGCCACCGTTTTGATAAGGTTACTGTAATAAACATTGTTCTCGGATTTGCAGGTAAGCTTAACCGTAAACAGGCCCGGGGTATTGAACTCCACAACCGGGTTTTCCTCGGTGGAGGTAACGCCGTTGCTGAATTCCCAGAAATATCCGCTGGCATTCAGCGACTTGTTCTCAATGGTTAGAACACAGGGGGCGTTGCCATTGTTCGAAAGGGTATAAGTGAAGTTGGCCTGCGTACTTGCCGCAGGATTCCCCAGCTCATACTTCTGGCAGGCAGTAAGCCCCGCCAGAATCGGGATTAAAAACAAGAGTTTCAGAACTTTATTTTTCATGGTATTTAGTTTTTAGATCAATAACCGGGATTTTGTTTCATTTTTTTATTGGTCTGTATCTCGCTCAGCGGAATGGGGAACAGGGTGTGGTTCTCGTCGATTTCAAGAACGGTGGTAGCCCTTCCTGTGCGAACCAGATCGTACCAGCGGTGTCCCTCAAAAGCAAACTCGAGCCTTCTTTCCTTTTCGATGGCCAGTTTAAGGTCGGCATGATTATTTGCTGTTGTATTGACCAGGCCGGCACGGTTCCTTATCTTGTTGATATCGGCCTGAATGTTTGCGATATTGCCATTGGTGTAAGCCAGCGCCTCAGCACGAATCAGGTATATCTCGGCAAGACGGAGTACATAAACCCTGTCAACTCCGCCGGCCACATCGTTGTATTTTCCGCCGTAAGGATTGTTCTTCTCGTCGTAACGGATGGTTACGGGCAGGCGTTTGTCGTTTGCATCATAGGCGCTGATGAGGCTCTGCGAAGGAGCAACCTCGTACCTTCCGTTCAGGTCGCGTGAGTAGTAGTACTGCGCCAGACGGTTGAAATTCTGGATATCATAGGCAATTTCCATCAGCGACTCGGCGCTGTTCGCACTCTGATCGAACAGCTCGGCGAAGGTGGGAGCCAGTCCGGATGAGGCGTTTATGATTTCCGTTGCTTTCTGAATGGCGCTTTCGGCATAGGCCGTGTTTCCGGTTGCATGATACTGCGAAAGATATGCCCTGGCAAGCAATGCCGACGCACTGGTCCGGTTTGCCCTTCCGTAGAAGTTGGTTGCCGGAAGCAGGCTTTCAGCCGCTTCAAGATCGGTGATAATTCGTGCAAACACCTCGGTCTTGGGGCTGCCCTCAAAATCAATGGTTGACAGATCGAGGGTGGGGGTAAGCCTCATTGGCAGGTTGCCGTAAAACGAAGCCAGATAATGATACATCAATGAGCGGAGGAAAAGCGCCTCACCTTCCGATTTGTTCTTTCCGTTGGCCGATTTGTAGGGGATGGAGGGCAACTTGGCCAGGATGTTGTTTGCCTGGTTGATTACATTGTACGAAGCGGCCCACATACCTTCGGAAACACCGTTGTCGGCCACAATCTTCTTGTTCATGATTTGTCCGTACTCCTGGGTGGTACCGGTCCATACCAGATTATCGGCGGCAATATCGCCGACGATGGCGGCATTTCTGCTGTAAAGGCCGATAGCCTGCAATCCGCTGTATGTCCCGACAACTGCCCTTTCAACGCCGATGCTGTCGTTCAGCGCAATATCGCTTGATATATAGGCCGTTGGGTTTACATCGAGCACTTTGTTGCATGAGGTTGCAACAAAAGCGAAGAGTAGCAAACTATATATTGTTTTTTTCATGTCTTCTGATTTTTAAAGGTTGAGTCCACTCCGAAAAGTCGATAGGTCTGTTTTGGATGATTGAATTTGGTCAGCAGC
>LUZO01000262.1 GCA_001603685.1 Bacteroidales bacterium Bact_23 | reverse complement strand
GCCGAGAACGTCGTCCTGGAGGTGGCCTTCTCCCCCCACTCCTACGGGATCAGGACCTACCGCCCCCAGCCGCCCGGGAGGCCGCTGAGGAGGGAGGCCTGGGGCGATAGGATACCGGACCGGACGCCTTCGGCCCCCGAGGATCCGGCCGGATCGGGCCCGGGCAGTCTCCGGCCTAGAGAGCTGGAGGGGATCTGCTCGCGCCTCCGGGAGCTGGAGGAGGAGCGGCACCGGTTGCGGGGGCTTTTGGAGGAGATAGCCTCCGAGGAGATGGCGGCGAGGCGGCTTGCCACGGGGCTCATCGTCGAGTCCGCCTCCGACCAGATGGAGGCGGAGATCCTCACCGCCCTCCTCTCCGGCGACTCCGGCTCTGAGGCGCTGGCCGCAAGGCTGGGGATCCCCGCTGCCGTCGTCGAGGAGAGGCTGAGGGGGCTTGCGGCCCAGGGGAAGGTTCAAAAGCGGGGCGAGCGGTGGACGATATGACCGATAACGGATCTCGATCAGCATGACCATGACCACAAC
>LUZO01000261.1 GCA_001603685.1 Bacteroidales bacterium Bact_23 | reverse complement strand
AAGTTAGATGGTAGTATATTATTTGCAACTCTTGAACCTTGTGCTCCCGGTGCAAGACGACATCCAAAATTAGGTTGTGCGGAAAGAATTGTAAACGCGAGAATAAAAGAAGTTTGGATTGGAATTGAAGACCCTGACCCGGATGTTGATAGAAAGGGTATTAAGTTCCTCGAAGAAAACGGAATCAAGATTCACATGTTCTACCCGGAGTTTCAAAAGGCTATCAGGGAAATAAATAAGGAGTTTTTGAAACAAGCCACCGAAAGGGCAAATGATAGAAAAGAAAAAAAGGAAGTAGTTCTTTCAAACTTAGAAAACTCCATTCCCACGATGGATTTAAAGCAATTTTCAAAGGAAGCTATTAAGTATTACATTGATCAGTCGAAACTTCCATGTACAATTAACTCAAATGAATTATGGCTTCATTTTGAATATGCAGGAATCGTTCAACGGGTAAAAATAAATAATGAAGATAAGTATATCCCAACCGGCTTTGGAATACTTTTGTTCGGTATTAATCCAAGAGAAAAATACCCGCAGGCGGTTGTTAAAGCAAAAGTTAAATACGGAAACAATGCCTCCATTCCCAAGGATTTTGAAGGACCTCTGGTATTGCTTCCGAGGGAAATTGAATTGTGGCTTGAACAAGTGTTACATTCAGAAGTAAGCCGAAAACAGTTTCAACGAAAAACCAATACACTATTCCCTATTGAACCTTTACGTGAAGCAATCATCAACGCCCTGGCTCACCGTGACTATGAACAAGAAGGTGCAAAAACTTATATTGAAATTGACGATGATAAAATAGTAGTAAAAAGTGCAGGTTTACCCGTTTCGCCAATTTCCCTTGATGATGTAAAAGCTTTTCGTGCCCCATCTTTAAGTCGAAATCCTAAAATTACTTATGTGTTCAATAAAATGGGATTGATGGAAGAATCTGAATTGGGTATGGAAACCTTCAGAGGCATGCAAGAGAAATATGAGTTGCCTTTGCCCTTCTATGATTACAAAGCCCCTTATTTATCGTTAACTTTTTCGAGAAGTATTGAAGCCGCCAAAACTGTTTCAGGCAATGAGGCTTTGGCTAATTTGAATAAAGAAGAACTATTGGGATTTGAATGGGTCAGATCAAAAGGTGAAGTTTCAAAAAAGGAATACGCTAATCACTTTGATTTTGATGAAAAGAAGGCATACCGTCATCTATCAAAATTCAGAAAATTGCAGTTAGTGGGCGACAATGGAGAAAAGTCAAATTCACCAAACTTCAGATATATTTTCAAAAATGATTAGGCATACTTGGACATATAGTTGGACTGAGTGTCTAAGCTTGCTGAATATATCACTGGTTTGGAGAGCTACTTGGACATTTACTAGGACAAAGTGTCCAAGCCCCCTATCTCGCCAGAATCTCGCCAAACTGGCGAGATTCTCGAATCATTACATAGACATTAATCAATTATCCATCATGTTCATTCACATGGACATTATGTCCATGATAAAAAGCCACGCATGGACAAACGCATGGACATTTTGTCCATGCTCAAAATGTTACAAAACAATATGTTACAAAACAACACACAACTAAAATCGCTTATAGACAAGCTCTGGCAAAACTTCTGGGAAGGCGGTATTGCCAACCCTTTAACAGCAATTGAGCAAATTACCTATCTCATTTTTATGAAGCGTTTGGACGATTTAGAAGCCAAACGTGAACGGGATGCAGAATGGACAGGCGAAAAATATCTTTCCCGGTTTGCAGGACAGTTTCAAATTCCGGGGAGCAACGAAAGCATTGACAAAAACGAATTACGCTGGAGTGTGTTCAAACACAAGCCCGCAGATGAAATGCTGATGCATGTTCAAATGAAAGTGTTTCCGTTTTTAAAAGAACTGAACGGAGAAACTTCGCCATTTACCAAACACATGGCAAATGCCGTTTTCATTATGCCCAAAGCCAGTTTACTGGTTTCTGCCATCAATATTGTAGAAGATATTTTCAAAGAAATTGAACGAGATGCCACCGAAGGCGGACATGCTTTTCAGGATATACAGGGCGATGTGTATGAAATGCTGTTGAGCGAAATAGCAACGGCCGGGAAAAACGGACAATTCCGCACACCCAGGCATATTATTAAACTCATGGCTGAACTGGTTGCTCCGCAATTGGGACAATGTATTGCCGACCCTGCCTGCGGAACGGGCGGTTTCCTGCTGGGTGCGTATCAATACATTCTCACTGATTTGGTAAGGAAGAAAGACTCTGCCAAACTGCAAAAAGATGAAGACGGATTTGAACGAGCGGCCATTAGTGCGGTTCTAACGCAAAAAGTAAAAAACATTCTCGACCAGAGTTTTGTGGGTTATGATATTGATACCACCATGGTGCGTTTGGGATTGATGAACCTGATGATGCACGGTATTGACGAACCTAAGATTGACTACAAAGACACGCTGAGCAAAAGCTACAACGAAGATAGTCTGTTCGACATCATCATGGCCAATCCACCTTTTACGGGTAATATTGACAAAGGCGATATTAACGAGAGCCTGAAACTGCCAACCACCAAAACCGAATTGCTGTTTGTGGAGCGAATTTTTAATATGCTGAAAATGGGCGGAACGGCTGCTGTGATTGTGCCGAGCGGGGTGATACAAAACAGCGGAAAGGCATTTGAAGCGTTGCGCAAAATGCTGATTGAAAAAACCGAACTGAAAGCGGTGATTGCCATGCCGGGCGGTGTGTTTAAACCTTATGCAGGCGTAAGCACCGCCATTCTGATTTTTACCAAAGGCGGTGAAACCAATCATGTTTGGTTTTACGACATGCAGGCAGACGGATACAGCTTAGATGACAAGCGAAACAAAATAGCCGACAGCGATTTGCCGGACATTGTGCAACGCTACAATGAACGGGGTATCCTGAGCGAAGCCGGAGGGGGCCGAAAACTGAAATACTTTATGGTGCCGAAAAAGGAAATTGCAGAAAACAACTACGACCTGAACCTGTGCACCTACAAAGAAGAAGTGTATGAAGAGGTTGTGTATGAAAAACCGGAAATTATTTTTGGGAAATTGGTAAGTTTGGAAGTCGAAATTCAAAAAGGATTGGCCGAATTAAATGAATTGTTGTAATGACGTTACTGAAAGACATAGTTCAAATAGAGAAGGGCAGAAAATATAACTTACTTGAAGAAAATCAAGAGGGTGCAATTCGTGTATTTCAAGCGAACGATTTCAGAAATGAAGATAAACCTCTTTATTCTATAGATTCTGATGGAGTTTATGCAAATGAAGATGACATCATGTTGGTATGGGATGGTTCTGTTGGGCAGATGGGTTTTGGTAGAAGTGGTTATGTTGGCAGCACAATGGTGAAACTTGCAGTAAAAGATAAGAAGTGTTTTTCGCCTGAGTTTATTTATCGGTTTCTTCAAACTAAATCGGAATACTTAAAACGAAAAGCTACAGGTGCAACGATAATGCACATAAACAGAAAGTCGTTAGAACAACTTGAAATCCCTGATTTAGAACTTCCCACCCAACTCCACATCGCCTCCATCCTCTCCAAAGCCGAAAACCTGATCGCCCAACGCAAAGAAAGCATCCGCCTGCTGGATGAATTTTTGAAAAGCATGTTTTTGGAGATGTTTTATTCAAATCAAGAATCAGAAAAATGGAAAGAGGTAAAAATTGAAGACATAGCTGACAAGAGAAAAGGCAGTATGAGAACTGGGCCTTTTGGAAGTAGTTTACTTCATAGTGAATTTACTGAAGCAGGTGACGTAAAAGTATTAGGCATAGACAATGTTGTTACAAACAGATTTGAATGGAAACGAAGTAGGTGTATTACCCTTGAAAAATTTCAAGGACTTAAACGATATACAGTTTTTCCGAATGATGTATTGATTTCAATTATGGCAACATTAGGAAGAACAGCAGTTGTTCCCCAAGACATTCCGCTTTGTATTAATTCAAAACATTTAGCTGCAATTACACTGGATAAAAATATTGCAAACCCATTTTTTGTTGCATACGCATTTCATAGTCATCCAAAGATTGTGAAACAATTAACCAATAATGTAAAAGGTGCAATTATGGATGGTTTGAATCTGACAATTATTCGAAGTATCAAAATGAAACTTCCACCTGTTGAAATGCAAAATAAATATGGTGAAATATTTCAAAAAACAGAAGCCCTCAAAAGCCAAT
>LUZO01000260.1 GCA_001603685.1 Bacteroidales bacterium Bact_23 | reverse complement strand
ATATCAAATTCCTCAATTACCTGAGTTCGGTCAGTAACATTCCAATCCGCTTGTTCTAAGCGGTTGTCAATGATTTCTTTCCTAGTCAGTTTTTCGTTTTTCATTAATATTTTTAATCAAAAATCTATTAAAAGCTCAAAAGTAACAATTTAACACGGGTGCTTAAGCAAAAATGCAGCTCTTTTGCAAGTTTTGGTTTTAAGCGTCGGCTCGTGGGACTTACAAATGTGTTGCAATGTGGGTTGGGTTTCTTTCTTCCTTTTTGCGGAATGAAGAAAAAACAAAATAAATTTCCATAAAAATTTGCATTATCTCGTCAAAAAGCTAAATCCTTTCTTATTTCAATTTTGTCAATATCGTATCTACCTGGTCGTCCGTCTTTTTACACTTGTTGCCAACGGGCAGTTCAGCGAACAGTTTATCTATTGCTTATAATCGAAACTCCGAAGCGAAGGGTGTTTACATAAGATTCTTCGGCCTGATAGCTGAATATCAGGGCACTTCACGGCTTAGCGGCAGGGTAAAGCTGAAGGTGCTGCCTATCCCTTCTTCGCTTTCCACCTGAATGGTGCCGCCGTTCCGTGCGATAAACTCCTTCACCAGAATCAGCCCCAGTCCGGTGCCGGTTTCATTGGCCGTGCCACGGGCTGAAACCATCTTTTCATCAATTTTGAACAGGGTATTCAGCGTTTCCTTATCCATCCCCGTGCCGTAGTCGATGATGGCAATGCGCACCATATCGCCCTCCACGCTGCTACGCAGCTCAATTCTGGAGCCATCGAACGAATACTTGATGGCATTCGAGAGCAGGTTGCGGATGATGGTTTTGGTCATGTTCATATCGGCCAGCAGGTTATATGCATGGTTGTTCAGCTGGACAATTCTGATGCCTTTGGCATCCGCCTGCGGCTTGGCCACCATAACCGTATCGCTGATGATCTTCTGAAGGCCTAGCACTTCCGGATAAACATGGGTATGTCCCATCTGCGTTTTTGCCCATGCCAGCAGGTTGTCGAGCAACTGGAAGGCATTTTCGGTGAATGCCAGAATCTGCTGAACCATAGTCTTCCGCTCGTCATCGTCGAAATCCTCATACTCTTCATACAGCAGGCGCGAGAATCCCAGAATGGAAGTAAAGGGGCTACGCAGGTCGTGGGCAATGATGGAGAAGAACTTATCCTTGGCCAGGTTGGCCTCTTTCAACTGTTCTTCAACCATTTTCTGCTGCTCTTCAGCCTGTTTGCGGGCTGAAATTTCGCGGGTAACTACAATTGTTTTTCCGGTGGTATTTCCATGGCTGTCGCGCTGGATCTGAATCATACTTTCGAACCAGATCAGCTTCCCGTGAATGTCTTTCATTCTGAATACAATCAGAACGGGCGCCGGATGAGCGGCAAGGCGTCTGCGGATTCGGGCAATATTGGGCAGATCCTGCTCATAAATAATTTTTTCGGCCTTCAGTCCCACCATCTGCCAGGGTGCATATCCAAGAATATTTTTCACCGAAGGCGAAACATATACCATCTCTCCGCTAATGGAATGAACGGAAATGATGTCGTTGGAATTCTCGGCAATCAGCCTGAACATCTCCTCACTTTTGCGCAGTGCTTCGCGCGAAGCCTCTATTTCGGAGATATCCCTGCCAACGAACTGATATTCGGAGAGGACATTGCCCTGGTTGTATATTGCCCTGATGGTCCATTGCATCATGGCCGTTCCCGAGCCGGGCTTTTCAATCTTATGGTCGAAATTCACCACCGTACTAACCGGCTTTACCAGATTAAGCAACCGGCGGATCTTAAGGTAATCTTTCGGAGCAATCACCTCTTTGAGGGTAAGGGTAAGAAGCACCGGGACGGGTTTATTGAAAAACCGTGCAAAAGCGTGATTCACAAAGGTGATGCTGCTGTCGGGGCGAATGCGGCAGATCAGCTCTGTCTGGTCCTCCACAATCGCTTTGAAAAACCGCTGGCTTTCAAGCAGGCGTTCGTTGAAGTATTTCTCTTCGGACACATTCACCATCACACCGCTCACTTTTTCGGCACTGGTCTGGGTACCGGTAAAGTAGTATCCCGACTTCCTTATCCACTGGATTGCATTGTGAGCGTGTATTCTGAACTCTAATTCGAACCATCCCGGACGGGAGGTAATCCTCGACCACATGGTTTTAACCCGTTCAGCATCATCCGGATGAACCTTTTCCATCCAGCCATCAACGGTAACTTCCCCTTCCGGAACATCAAATATTTCATAGCATTTGTTGCTCCATGCCAGTCTGCCGGTATTGGGTTCCCACTCCCATGCTCCGGCATTCAAAGCCTTCAGTGCAATCTCGAGCCTGCTTTCCGATCTGAAATTTTCAAGCCTTGCTCTGGCTCTCTGGGCAATCTCGAACAGCAGGCTTTCGTTCTTTTTCCCCGCTTCCTTTACTTTAACCTTCTGGTCAGCTTCAGGCTGCGTGCCGGCTTTTTCATTAAAAGCCTGCAGTGCCCGTATTTCGCTGATATCGGTTATGATGCCGGCGATGCCGATCACCTCCCCTTCGGGCGATTTCAGCGCCGTTTTGGTTATGAGAACAACCTTATATTTATCCTGATTTCCGGAGTATGATGATTCGTAGGTTACCGTCCTCCCCGTTAAATGTACCTGAATGTCAGTAGCATAGTGATCTTCTGCCAGTTCGGCGCCCATCACCTCACCGGTGGACCTGCCCAGCATATCGGCATAATCCTTCTGCTCGAACATTTCGACCATCAGCCGGTTACAGGCAATGTAACGGTGCTCCGTATCTTTTATAAAAACCGGGGTGGGAATGGCTTCGATAAAATCCCAGGCCGACTTAATGCCCAGCGATTCCAGAATGGACCCAGCCTGAGGCGAATAATTGCCAGGCTGTTGTACAGGCGACAGGTTATCACCGCTTTGCTTAAATTCCGGGGTATTATCCATAATATACTGAGTCCTGCTGCTTTTTAAAATTCAGATTACTTTTAACTAAAAATGATGAAAAGCGATAATTCTGTTTGGCACTAAAAAAGAGATGTCTTCACAATGGAATGTTTTTTAAAATTCGTTAATAGCCTATTTTAGTTCCAGAATACCGATTTTAGTTTTTAGCAAGTTCCTCGTTTCATCAGATAGAAATAGCAGCAAGTCCGGCATGCCGGTATATGACTGCCCAAAGGTAATAAAATAATTTTTACATTATACGAAAATTATGATGGTTTTGTTGCAATTGTTCATAAATCAGGGCATTGATACCTGATTTCAGGTATCGGGTATTTGATTTTTCAAAAGTCGCGGCTTCCTTACCGCCCCGCCATGGTATATGTAACGATTCAGGAAACGATTTACGGCTCCCCTGATTTTCCCAGACGGTAGCAAAGAAAAGCCTTTCCCGAAGCCTTCCGGCTCCCGGATTGGCTTCAGGCACGGCTCAACTGAAAGGCTTTATGTTTAATTTGGGTTAAAAGAGGGTAAAGAGTACAAAGCCTCCGAAGTTGCTCTCGTAGTGCTTTTTCGGGCCATAAAAGTCGAAATTGCTGGCCAGCCCGAAATCAATGTCCCGGATATTCAGCCCCAGGCGAAGGCGAACATAGCTCCTGGCGTGGAAGTCATGGCCGGTATTCCACGAGTAGAGCCCCTGAACCCGGGTGTAGAGCCTGAACTTCTCCGAGATTTGGGGGCGAAACTCAGCAAGGGCAAGGAGATCGGTCTTTGGATTTTTGACCAGGTCCATTCTGGGATTCAGAATAAGCAGCATACCCGGTTTTCCGTATGAAAACAGCAATCCGGCCGAAGGCCTGATTCCGTCAACGGGATCGCGCAAAAAGCCGGCTTCGGCATCCAGCCCTTTCACAAGCCGGTAGGTAAGATGGCCCTGAGTCATAAAATCGCCCATCATCGGTTTGCCCCATTCGGGCTGGCCCTCCACAACGCTGAAAAAACCAAGTTTCGGAATGCTCTGCAGTTTTTTATCCACAATCAGGGAATAGAAGAAAGCGCGGTTGCCGGCCATCGCCTCCGCATAAATGGGAGGATTCATTGTTTCTCCGCCGGTAGCAGGTTCCAGCGAATGTGCTGAGATTGTGAGTAATAAAATAATAGCAGTAGAAAAAAATGATTTAACCATATCGGATTTTTATTGGTTTTGTGGAATATTCCGGATTTGAAAATGTAACGGGATAAACCAAATATACCCTTCAATGTTTGGCAAAAGAGGCTTTTTACCGGACAGGTTTCAGTATGCAAA
>LUZO01000259.1 GCA_001603685.1 Bacteroidales bacterium Bact_23 | reverse complement strand
GCGATATACTTATTAAAATAGTTGCATAAGTATATGTATTTAACCAAAAAACCGGCAGGAATATATCTGATATCAGAAATAAATCCTGCCGGATTATCCGTTAAATCCGCTGCTATTATTTCTTTGCAGCAGTTTTCTTAGGCTCAGCCTTTTTTGCGGCTGCTTTCTTAGGTTCAGTTTTTTTTGCGGCTTCTTTCTTAGGTTCAGTCTTTTTTGCAGCAACTTTTTTCACCGGTTTCACCGGATCGGGCACCGAATATTCCTCCGTTTTCTTATTTTTTGAGAAATCCACAGCAGCATTTATACGGCCGATGAAATCGGAAAGTGCATTCATATAATTTATAAATGCTTCGTAGGGTGTGCTGTAGGGGTTGAAATATTTATGGATGGCTCCGTCGGAGAACCATTTGGTGCTCATGTAGTAAAAATGGTCTGACGACTGGAGGTAGAGCCAGTCCTTTGCAATCTCATCGTTGCTGCATTTGCGCATAACCGGCAGCAGTTTGTACAGAGAGTTGAAGGCATCATCCTGCATATCATTGCCCAGCCATGCGGTGAGGTCTCTCTCCTCGTCGGCCCACGAAATGGGTGTAGGTACGGAAACGGCGGATACCGGCTGTAGTTTTTCGGCAATTGCGGTTGGCGTATCGAAGCCGAAGTCGGTAAGGGCAAATATCTTTTTGGGAAGCGCCTTCATAAACTCAAAAATTCCGGTTTCAGCGTTATGGTAATCGCCAAAAGTTGAATAATCGAGGAACAGGTTCACCACCTGCTGGCTCTTGTCAAAGCTGTTGAGCCATCCGGCAAACTTATCGGCTGTTAGCGGCCATTCAATCCAATCGTGGTTCGAGAAACGGAAACCGATGTCGTCGCTGAGCTGATAGTTGCGCAGCAGCAGCTTCAGTTTGGGGTTCGAAGCGTTGCAATACAGGAAGTTGGGGCTCTTCCAGCCAAGGATATGCTTGGCCCCTTCGGTAAGCATTACCTTATAGCCCATATCGTACACATCCTGGCCGATGCTGTCGGAATAGATCAGTTCGGTATTCCGGAAGGCGGTGGGGCGTTTTCCGAAAAGCTTTTCAATCCGGCCGGCATGCATCTCAACCTGACGGCGAAATTCATCTTTATCCATAAGCGAAACCAGCGAATGGGCATAGGTTTCGGCAAGGAATTCCACATTTCCCGTATCGGCAAGCTTTTTAAAGCTCTTTATTGCCTCAGGGGCGTACATTTCAAACTGATCAAGTGCAATGCCCGAAATTGAAAAACTCACTTTAAACCTGGCGCCATACTCTTTAATGAGGCCAAGTAATAAGTTATTCATCGGAATGTAGGATTGTCCGACTACCCGCTGAATGATGTTACGGTTCTGGTAATCATCATAGTAATAATGGTTAGCACCGATATCAAAGAACCTGTAAGTTCTTAACCTGAGGGGCTGATGCACCTGAAAATAAAGATTGATTGACCTCATAATATACTTTGTTTAGCTTTTCGTTAATAAACTTAATTACCAGACCTGTTCATATACAGCTTTAATGTGCTTGGCAGCATGCTCCCATTTCAGGTTGTCCACCTCAATGGCGCCATACCTGGCAAACATTTGCGACAGGCTTTTATATTGCAGCAGTGCATAAATGGCATCTGCCATGGCATCGATATCCCAGAAATCCACTTTCAGGGCATGCTGCAACACTTCGGCTACGCCCGACTGCTTGGATATTACTACCGGCACATTGGTTCGCATCGCTTCAAGCGGCGAGATACCAAAAGGCTCCGAAACCGAGGGCATGACATAAACATCGCTCATGGCGAACATTCTGTCCACATTCTCGCCTCTTAGGAAGCCGGTAAAGTGGAAACGGGTGGATATTTTCAGTTGTGCTACCCGACGGATCATTTTTTCGAGCAAATCGCCGGAACCGGCCATTACAAAACGAACGTTGGGATCGCGCTGCAGGACTTTGTATGCAGCTTCAATGTAGTACTCAGGGCCTTTCTGAAAGGTAACGCGCCCCAGAAAAGTAACAATCTTTTCGGGGACATTTTTCTGAAACTGAGAGATATCGATCTGCTGTTCGGTGGGTTCTACCGCGTTATGAACGGTGAAGACCTTTGCGGGATCGATGCCGTACTTATCGATGACGATGTTGCGGGTGAGGTTGCTCACGGTGATGACGCGGTCGGCGGCCACCATTCCCGACCTTTCGATGTCGTAAACCCTTTGGTTTACATGTTCGCCCGAGCGGTCGAATTCGGTGGCATGCATGTGCACCACCAGCGGTTTTCCGGTGGCCTGTTTGGCGGCAATTCCGGCGGCATAGGTAAGCCAGTCGTGGGCATGAATCACATCAAAATGGTTGTCGCGGGCAATCTGGGCACCTACCAGCGCATATCTGGCCACCTCTTCCAGGAGATTTTCGCCATATTTCCCTGAAAAGGAATAGCGGGCATTGAATATGGAACCTTCGCCAAGGGTAGTGGTTTTTTCAGTGCTTTCTATCAGGTTGTCAAAGGCTTCGGGGCCTACATACGGCACCAGGCTGGAGTTCACTTCGAGGTAAGTGATATTTTTCCAAAACTCAAGCTCTTCGGTGTTCCGGATGTCGATGCTGATATCACTGGCGTTAATCAGCCTGACAGCTTCTTCACTCTCATCCCCATAGGCCTTGGGAACCACAAACAGCACTTCTACGCCGTTTTTCAGCAGTCCTTTGGTCATTCCAAAGCATGCCGTTCCCAATCCTCCGGTAATATGAGGCGGAAATTCCCACCCAAACATTAATACTTTCATATATACTGGTCCCTTCTTTTTTGAATGATTCCTTTTTATTTTTTCTTTTCTGCTGAATATTTTCTGATCAGCCAGTTTATTCTGAGCAACTCGGCAACATTCCATGCCTGGGATATTGCTCCGCCCGGTTTGTGCGGCGGATCGCCGTCGTAAACTTCGGATATGGTGGCAATTCCATGCTCGTTCATCACCTCTTCGAAACCGCGGTAGAGGTCGGTAACGAATTTCAGCCCCGCTTTTCCGTGAATCTTCAGATAGCCTTCCACAAAATGGCCAAGCAGCCACGGATAGGCCGATCCCTGATGGTAAGCCAGGTCGCGCTGGGTCTGATTGCCGGTGTAAATGCCTTTGTAGAGCACATTCTTGGGCGAAAGCGAACGAAGTCCCCTGGGGGTGAGCAACTCTGATTTTATGCGCTCCAGCACCTTGTTTTTCAATTCCTCATTCAGCGGCGAATAGGGCAGCGAAGTGGCAAACACCTGATTCGGACGCATCGACAGATCCCTGAAGCCCTCTTCATTGGTATAATCAACGAGGTGGTTCCTTTCATTTGACCAGAAGTTTTTGACAAATGCTTCGGGGAAGGCATCGGCAATGGGCTGCCACTGTTTGACGAACTCCTTGTCGCCCGCTTCGGTTGCCAGTTCCAGGGCAAATCTCACCGCATTGTACCACAGTGCATTGATTTCAACGGCATAGCCCGTACGCGGGGTAACCGGCTTGCCTTCCACCACGGCATCCATCCAGGTAACCGGAATTCCGGCTTCACCGGCATAAATCAGCCCGTTGTCGTGAAGCTTTATATTGTGGGCGGTACCTTCGCGGTAGCCTTCCAGAATGGTCTTCATTTTTTTGCCGTATTCCTTCCAGATACCGGCATTTGATCCTGCAAAGATTCCGTACTGCTGCAGTGTCCAGAAGAACCACAGCGGTGTATCGGCCGAGTTGTAGGTGGCGTGTTCGCCAAGCCCCTTGTTGGGGAACAATGGCCCCTTCATTTCAGGCAGAATGTTATCGATGGCTGCCTTTGCGAGTTTCAGGTCGCCGGTAACCATTGTCAGGCCGGGCAAAGCAATGAAGGTGTCGCGGCCCCAGCGGCCAAACCAGGGATAACCGGCAATTACTTCCACCTTTTTTCCCTGTTTGATGACAAACTGCTGAACGGCATTCAGCAGGCAGTGCTCAAAACTGTCGCGCGGAATGCGCACTTTTGACTCGCCGGCAAACAGCTTTTTAATCTGAGCGGGTTCAATCGGTTCAATACCTGCTGAAAGGTAAATGCTCTCCCCTTTTGCAATCGGCATCTCAAAATATCCGGGAACATAAAGGTCTTCCAGATAGTCGTATCCCCTCGCCTTTTCGCGGATGTACTCGATGTTGTAGTACCAGTCCGGAACATGCACATATTCGGCATCCTTCGAAAACTGCAGATGGAGATAGGAATAGCCCCGGTACATCCTGAGTTTTATTCCGTTGGGAATCTCCTCATAACTGGTGTCCACATCGTAATTGGCTTTGCTCAGCGCATGGCTGTTGCGGAAAGCCAGGAACGGGCGGATACGGAAGGTGGTAGCCGAATGGGCATCAACCAGGGTATATTTAATAATGGTGCGGCCATCTCTGGCCGAAAAGAGCATCTCTTTCGTAAAAACCATGCCTCCAACCACATAGGTATGTTTCGGGAATGGTTCCATCGAAAAATCCGTAAGGTATTTATGGCCCTTTGGCGAGAAGGTTTCACCCTGATACTTGCGGATGGAGAGGTTGAACTCCGCATTGTGCTGAATCAGAGTTTCATCGAGCGACGACAACAGCACATGATTGCCATTATCAAGCGCCGGCTGCGGGACCACAAGCACCCCGTGATATTTGCGGGTGTTGCAGTTTACCAGGGTCGAACTGGCATAGGCTCCCTCGCGGCTTGTCCTCAAAAGTTCTTTCGGCAAACTGTACTCAAGGTTTACCAACTGTTTTTTTTCAAAAGTTATATAACTCATAGC
>LUZO01000258.1 GCA_001603685.1 Bacteroidales bacterium Bact_23 | reverse complement strand
AGTTATAACAGCCTGATGCAGTGGATTCGGGTGAAAGCCGCTGCAACTTCGTAAGGGTTACAGTGCGGAGTTCAGAAGTGTTTTCTGCGAAGTTCCGGTTAACTGATTTCGTGGCGCTTCATTTTCTCATAAAGCGCATTCCGGCTGATTCCCAATAACCTGGCCGTGTGGCTGATGTTTCGTCCGGTGGCCTCAAGCGCAGCCAGAATGGCGTATTTTTCAGCCTCGGCGAGGTTGAGCACCTGATTTTCGGAACTGAACGGCTCATCGGTTTTCTGAACCATCTCTACCCTGGTTTCGGTAAATGATTCCGGATCAAACGAGAGGTTTCCGCCAAGGTTTACATATTTTTCAATGAAATTTTCAAGTTCGCGAATGTTTCCCGGCCAGTTGTAATTGGTAAGTTTCACAAATAGATCTTTGCTGATTTCCGGAGTGGCTTTTCTGAGTTTCAGCGATTTCAGATTAAGGAAGTAGCTGATCAGCAGGGGGATGTCTTCTTTTCGTTCGTGCAGTGCCGGCAGATGAATGGGTATTACGCTGAGGCGGTAGTACAGGTCGCTTCGGAACTTTCCGGATTCGATCTCTTGTTTAACATTCTTGTTGGTGGCTGCGATGATTCTTACATCCACCGGAATTTGTTTGCTGCCGCCAACCCGTGTGATTACGCCTTCCTGAAGCGCACGAAGCAGTTTTACCTGCATATCGAGCGGCATTTCGCCGATTTCATCCAGAAACAGGGTACCGCCGTTGGCCAGTTCAAACTTGCCGGGTCTGCCGCCTTTGAATGCGCCGGTAAAAGCGCCTTCATCGTAGCCGAACAGTTCGCTTTCGATCAGGGTGGCTGGAATGGCGCCGCAGTTGAGCGCGACAAAACCGCTGCCGGCTCTGGAGCTGTAGTTGTGAATGGCCTGGGCAATCACCTCTTTTCCCGTTCCGCTTTCGCCGGTTATCAGAATGGTGGAAGGGCTGTCGGCAACCGTTTTCGCATACTCCGCAATCCGCTTCATCTCATCGCTTTCGCCTATCATATCTTCGAAAGTGTAGCGGGCCTGCATGCCGGTATATTTGTTGATGGTGTTATAAACCCGCTTCATCTCCCTGAAGCTGATCACCATTCCTTCCACTTTTCCATCGCTTCCGGTAATGGGGTAGGCGTTCAGGCTGAACGATTCCACCCCCGATGCGGTAAGGATCTGGGTGTCTTCATCAAGAATAATCTTCGATTCCTGAACCGACCGCATCAGTTTTCGGCACTCGGGAAGGTATTTGTTCAGCGCTTTTCCGGCAAGTTCTCCGTTGGGATATTTCAGCGCTTTATGCGCCATTTTGTTGGCCGAAGCAATGATGCCGTTTTCATCCACCGACATGACTGCCAGCGACAGCGAATCCATAACCTGTCCCAGATATCTGGCCGATTCCTTTAACAGGAACTCGTTTTTCAGGTTTCTGAGCTGATTTTCGATGGCGGCAACCGCGGCTACTACCAGCCCAAGGGTGTGGGGGTGAACCAGTTCGCGGCCGCCCGTCAGATTTACGGTTCCCACAATATGACCGGTGTCGTCGTGAATGGGTGCAGCGGAACAGGTCCAGCGGTGGTAGGCGGTGATAAAGTGCTCGGAGGCCGAAACCTGTACGGGCGAGTCCTCGCTGATTGCCGTTCCCATGGCATTGGTGCCGATGCTACTCTCATTCATAAAGGCGCCAACCACCATGTTTAATCCGGCGGCAGCTTCTACAGTATCGGGATCGCCCGTGAGATGAAGAATACAGCCGTTTTTATCAGTCAGGACAATGATGAAGCCTGAGCCTTCAAGAAAATTGTAGAGGGTTTCCAGGAAGGGCCTGGCAACCATAATCAGGTCATGGTTTTCAATCAAAAGCTCCTCTTTTTCGCTTTCGGAAAGCAGCAATTCGGGAAACTGCCTGTCGCGCGTTACACCGTACTTACGGCTACGCTCGTGCGAGTCCTGAATAATTTCTTCCTGTTTCCTGCTTTTCCGGGCCATGGCACTCTTATTTTTTGCAAATATAGCAATATTAAGGGCGCGGCTGATTTCTTAAAAAGCTGGATTAACTGACCATATCAGAATATATTTGGACTGTCATTTTGTTGGATGGCTGCCTAAATGAACTGTAACGAAAGGGCAATCAGATTAGGTGAATAACAAAAAAAAACTGCAACCCGGCCATCTGAAAATCCTGATTGCCTGATATGAATTGATAATCAGGAAAATCGCCTAATTCAGAAAAGAAAGATAGCGACTGGCTTTATATACCGTGTATTGGAAACATTTTAAATACAACCTGTTGTATCAAACCTTTCTTCAAATGGCAGACGATGAATGAGGTTTTTGTTTAGAAATGAAAGAGGCATTGGAAAAAGAAATAAATTTATCATGTTTTTCCAACCTTTTCACCTTTACACTGTCATTAACAACAAAAGAAACCTGAACAGATCGCTTGAGCTCCGGGAAATATGATAAACACAGGCAGTTGGTTGAGGCTTGTAAAGCCGGTAGCCGCATCGCTCACAATGAATTGTACAGCGAATATGCAAAGTCTATGTACAACATTTGCTACCGTATGATGAACAATGCCGAGGATGCCCGTGATATGCTTCAGGAAGGATTTATTGAGGCATTCACCCATCTGAGTTCATTCAGGTTTGAATCGACTTTTGGCGCCTGGCTCAAGAAAATCATGATAAACCGCTGTATCAATGCGGTGAAGAAGAAAAGGCAGATGTCTATGGTTGATGAGGATCCTCCTGATCTGGCAGCGGCTGATGAAGTAGTTGATGAGGAGAAACTCCGGCTGGATGTGGCAAGGGTGAAGAGGGCGATGGATCAATTGCCGCATGGAGCAAGGATAATTTTCTCGCTTTATCTCATTGAAGGGTACGATCATTCCGAGATTGCTGAAATAATGCAGATATCGGAATCCACCTCCAAAACTCAGTTTATGCGGGCCAGGCAGATGGTAAAGGATATTTTGCTGGGAATGCCTGATTTTTCAATCTGAAAAGAAATGGAAATGAAAAAAGAGGATGTGTTAGAAAAGTTTGTTCGGGAGCATGCCGAAGCGTTCGACACCTTCGAGGTGCCGGGAGAGGCGTGGGCTGTTGTTGAAAAGAAAATTTTCAAAACCGCCCCGTACAAAAAGCGGCAGATTGTTTTTTATGCAAAAAGGATAGCTGCTGCCGTGCTGATTTTTGCTTCGGCATGGATGCTGAACGATTACCGCGACAGCAAACGGCAGAATGCCCGGGTTGGTGAAACCATAAGCCGGGAAATGCCTGCAGAATTGAAGGAGCTGGCTGATGCCGAGGCGTTTTACACCTCGCAGGTGAAAATCCGCGAAGATGAGTTGCTGGCTTACGCTCAGGATTATCCGGAAATAATTGAAGATTTGAAAGAAGAGTTCAATGCAATGGATTTGCACCGGAATGAGTTGAAAAACGACCTGGCTGAAAGCAGCGCCGATGAAAAGGTTATTGAAGCAATCATTAGAATATACCGGATTAAACTCGAAATTCTGGATCAGATAGTCACCGAACTTAAAAAATCAGACAGCGAAGGTTCCGGAAACGATTTTCAGGAGACGATACTTTGAGTCTGAGAATTTGAAATGCCAAATCAGAAAAATGATATGAAAACAAAAGCTCTGGCCTTCCTAACCGTTTTACTGTACGCTGCATGGCTGAATCCTCTGATGGCAAACGCACAGATGTTCTCGGAAACAAGCGTGGAAAGCAGAAGTTTTCGCCTGAAACCTGGAATAGAGGTTCAGGTGTACAATAAATATGGAAATGTGAATGTTATGTCGTGGGAGAAAGATTCGGTCAGGTTTGAGGTCAGCATTTCCGTTCGCTCCAAACAACAGGAGAAGCTAAATAAAATCATTTCGTCCATTGATTGCGAAATGGTGTCAACCGCCACCTTTATCAGCGCTCGCACCATATTTCACGACAATAGCACCACCTTCTGGAAAGATGTGGTGAGCTACGCCGGCAAGTTGATTAATACCGGCAATAATCTGCAAATCAACTATACCGTTTATCTGCCTGCCGATAACCCGGTGAAGGTGTCGAATAAGTTCGGAAATATTTATATGGACAGTTTCCGGGCAAATGTCGATATCAATCTGGCCAATGGAGATATGCAAGCCAGAGATTTTTCAGGCATTTTTAAGCTGAAGCTCGAATATGGCTCTGCTATGCTCCAGGAAACCGGCCATTCACAGATTGATATCAGCTATTCCGAACTTTCGGTTCAGCAGGCTGCAAATATCACCCTCAACAGTCGGTCGTCAACCATAAATCTGGAGAAGGTAAATATTCTGGAGCTGAACTCGGTACGCGATAAAATCAATGTAAAAAGCTGTACTGCCGTCAATGGGGATGCTTCCTTTTCGCGTATCCAGATCAACTCGTTGGAGTCGGGTTGCACTTTACGGACGAAATATGGCGAACTGAAACTAAACAAGGTTTCGCGCAACTTCCGCAATATCTACATCAGATCTGAATATACCGATGTGGCCTGCTTCCTGAACAGGCAGTCATCTTATTCCGTCGATCTGAATTATGATGCCAAAACCATGCTGAATATTCCAATGTCAGTGGACAGCCGCCTGAAAAAGGAAACGCTGAATGCCGCGGCCGGAACCATGAAAGCGTACGGTGAGTTTGGACATAGTGGGGGAGCGCAGGTTACGCTGTCGCTAAAGTCCGGCTCGTTAACCCTTCTGAACGACTGATGGCTTCATGCTTTGTAATAATTGGTGTTGTGTGGTATATTGAAAATCAACAGAATAGCATATTGTTGATTGATTTTCATAAAAATAATTCAAAAAACAGATTGATTTTTCCAACCCTAATCAGGTTCTGCTGTCATTGGTTCAACAACTGATAAAAGTTATGAAAGCTAAAAAAAATGAATTGGTAATAAACTCAATGGCAGCACGCATTCCCATTATTGCACTGCTGTTGGTTTCTCTGCTCACGGGTTGCGCCCGCGAGAGGATTGAGGGAAATTACGATGTGGTAACCCGGCATCAGGCATCCGCCCCGTTTTCTGAAGTTTTTTCAGGGGGAAATTTCAGAGTGTTTGTTTTTAAATCCGACAGCACCCGCATTGAGATAAAAGGCGAGTCGAATGTATTGCCTTATGTAGATATCTATACAGCTGGCAACAGGGTGCACATTGGTTTCAGGATTGGCTACAATATCCGTGAGCATTACCCTGTTGAGGTTTATTTGTACACGCCTGATCTTATGGCTGTCAATCTGTCCGGTTCCGGCAGTATTGAGTGCGAGGCATTTAACTGTGATAAAGCTGAAGTTAAGGTATCGGGCTCGGGGTCGGTTGAATGTCATTTTCATGCTATTTCGTTGGAAGCCAGAGTTTCAGGATCGGGGGGGATTGAAATCGAAGGAGAAGCAGAAAATGCCGAACTGCATATTTCCGGCTCGGGCGGAATAGATGCCAGAGAACTTGAACTGGAAAAGTGTAATGTGTATATTTCGGGTAGTGGCAGCACCTATATTGATGTGGACGATTTTATCGAAGCCTGGATTTCGGGTAGTGGTTGTGTATATTATCGCGGCAATCCTGTCATAGTCAGCCATATCAGCGGATCAGGGAAAATACTCAGGTTTTAAATCTGACTGCGGATGAGATGCGGCATAAACCGGAAATATCCGCTCAAGTAAGCAATTTTATCAAAATTTAAAAAGCAAAAATCGAAAATCATGAAAAGGAAAGTTTTTCTTCTCTCCATTTTGACACTATTTTCTGTACAATGCCTTGTTGCTCAGGATACCTTCCGCCTGTTTGGAAACAAAAAGGAGAACCGAAACGAGAGGCGCGACCGTGGCCGCAGCAACCGCGGTAATGATGAAATCCAGACCCTCACAGGCAAGGGCAGTCATACAGGTTTTTATTTCGGGTTTAATGCCGGTTTTTCGCAGATTGATGACCATGATGCATTAAGCGGAGGCATTGCCATGGCTATGATTGCAAATCATAGCCTGGCTCTTGGATTTGCAGGTAAAGGCTTTGTTTCGGAGTTTTTTCAGAGAGCGGCAGGCGAACCGGATGAGTATAATTATGCCGGAGGATATGGCGGCCTGCTGATTGAGCCAATTATTATGCCCAGGTACCCCATCCATTTGTCGTTTCCGGTTTTGCTGGGCGTTGGCGGGATGTCATATAACAGGCTTCCACATCGCTATCACCCCTATGATTATGATGATTTTTTTGTAGAACAGGCGGGAGCCTTCCTGATTGCGGAGCCGGGTGTGGAAGTGGAGTTAAACATTACCCATTGGATGAGGCTGGGTTTGGGCGGAACCTATCGCTTCGTTTCCTCCGTCGATTCAAGAGGACTGGATGAAAAAGTTCTGAATGGCTTTAGCGGCAGTTTCTCGGCTAAGTTTGGAATCTTCTGACGAAAGCTGCACCTCACCATAAAACATTTTGAAACAATTGCTGTTGGTTTCTGAATGCCGATATGGAATATGCCGGATAGTTGCATTGTGAAGATGACAGAAAGACAAATTCCCTGAAAAGTGGAGAAAAATAAAACTCAAAAACCATGAAACAACCAAAAAACCTCAGTAAATTCTTTGTATTTACGCTGCTTTTACTCTCCTTTACCGCTTTCGGCCAGGAGAAAATAATCACCGAAAAGGAGATTCCACAGGCTATTAAAACTTATATCGGCAAACATTTTCCCGAACAAAAAATCATTAAAGCTGAAATTGACAGGGAGGGACTGTCGAAAAAGTATGAAATAAAGCTTAGCAACAAAACAGAGCTCGATTTTAACAGCAAATCCGAAATTATCAAAATTGACGGAAAAACTGCTTTGCCAGCAAGCGTTATTCCCCCAAAAATAGCTGCCTATGTGAAAGCAAATTATCCGGATAATGTAATTATCGAATGGAAACTGAAAGGCAAAAACCAGAAAGTTGGCCTCGATAATGATTTGGATCTGGAATTCACCTTAAAAGGTGAATTTATCCGGATAGATATTTGATAATCAACTATTTTTGTTCTAAAAAGCCTGCTCTGGTATCGCGCCGGTTTTTATCCGGAATCTGATTTACCCGGAATCTGAGGCTCAAAAAAGAATAACCCTTTGCCTGCTCTGTTTTTTAGTAAAAAACGGGGCAGGCAATTTTGTTGTAATTATTTGCATGTTTTAAGCCTGATTATTGTTTCCCCGTTTCAAATCAATTGCTTTCTCAGCATATCGAGTGCAGCCAGTGCAGCCCTGCGGATGTTGCGCCCGCGGTGCTCACCGAAAGTAAACATTCTGGTTTCGGCGCCTTTGGGCGAAAGTACGGATATCCAGGTGGTGCCAACCGGTTTTTCGGCGGTTCCGCCACCCGGGCCGGCAATGCCCGAAACGGCAATGGCGCAGTCAACATGAAAATGCCTGACAATGCCGGCTGCCATTTCGAAAACGGTTTCGCGGCTGACCGCTCCATAATGGGAAAGGGTATCTTCCGATACGCCCAGGATGTTCTCCTTAATCTCATTTGAGTAGGCCACCACCGCCCCCTTGAAAAACTCTGAACTTCCGGCGTGGCCGGTAATCAGGTGGGCAATGTAGCCGCCGGTGCAACTTTCGGCAGTGGCAAGGGTATAGCCATGTTCCTTCAGCAACTTGCTTACAACCAGCTCCATGGTGTCTTCGCCTTCACCAAAAATATATTCTGGAATTATTGCATAGAGTTTATTCGCGTATTCATCAATTTCATTTTCAAGAAGTTGTTTGTTGGTGCCGGTTCCTGTAATTCTCAGCCTCACAATACCCGGCTGTGGCAGATATGCCAGCCTGATGTGTCGGGGCAGCGAATCTTCCCAGGCCTCTATTTTGGCTGCAAGAAACGACTCTCCAACGCCGTGCGTAAGAATGGTGCGGTGGATGATCTTCTGACCGTTGATTTTTGCAAGCCTCGGCAGTACATGATCGGTCATCAGCCCCTGCAGTTCGAACGGAACGCCGGGCATGGAAACATAAATGGTGCCTTTCTCCTCGAACCACATTCCGGCGGCGGTGCCGTTTACATTCTGCAGCGGGGTGCAGCTCTCAGGTAGTTCGGCCTGAGCGCGGTTTACCGGTGTTATGGTATAGCCCCGCACTCCGAATAGCCTTACGATGTTGTCGAACGCCTCCTGGTTGAAAACCAGCCGGGTGCCGAAATATTCACAGAGGGTGTTTTTGGTGATGTCGTCGCGGGTGGGCCCCAGGCCGCCGCTTATCAGAATAATCTCGGCTCTTGACGATGCTTCCTTAAGCGTAGTCAGGATTTGTTCGCGGCGGTCGGCAATGCTGGTAATCTGTACGACCCTGATTCCGATAAGGTTAAGCTGCTCAGCCATCCAGGCGGAGTTTGTGTCAACAACCTGCCCGATCAGCAGTTCGTCGCCTATGGTTATGATTTCTGCATTCATGCGTAAAATGTGAAGAGAAGTGCCCCGGCCGAAAACTGACGGCTGAGAGTAAATGGCAAAATTAACTTATTCCCGCTTTATGGCAGGAAATGAATCGCCGATTTTTTTTGGTTAAAATTATTGCAGAAAAAACGGATCGGAATTTTATGCAAAAAAAAGAAATCAATCAGGGGCCGGTTTGCTGCAATCTCTGTCTTTGTGCGCAATGCCTGCAGCTATTGAAAAAATCATGTAACAGGAATTATTAT
>LUZO01000257.1 GCA_001603685.1 Bacteroidales bacterium Bact_23 | reverse complement strand
AGGTAAGAGGTAGGAAGTAAGAAGTAAGAATAGATAAATCTTTAAAAACAATAAAACTCAACGGGGATCAGAAGATGAAGAAACTTTTTTATAGCTCTGGATTATTGCTGTTTATGTTGCTGTTTGTGCATCCGGTAGCGGTTCGCGCTCAGATTGTTGCCGATCATACGGTGGTGGATAAGTACGATCAGATTCCGCAGCAGTATATTGACGAAGTGAAGAAGATGTGGGTGATTGTGGCTGGAGAGTCACACTCCTTTGGCTACCGCAAGGGATGCCTTATCCTTGAAAGCCTGGATCCCAGATTTAAGGTTAAGGTCAGGGGCGGGGGAGAACCCGACGGATATACCGAGGATTATATGCGGATAAGCAGCGCCACCTGGGGCGATCTGAACAACGCTTCGGGCTGGATATACAGCTACGGCGAGGAGGATTGGTTTACCAATGCCACGGCCATCAGCCGCACCAAAGCGCACCTTACCTACTGCAATACCAATAATCTGGCCATTGCCGCCATGGGTTTCGGCTGGTGCTGGGATATGACCAGCGAGAACTGGCCTGCCGGCGATCCCGACCCGGTGTACAAGGTTCGCTGGGCCGGCCGTACATACAGCGGCCCGCAGGGAAACAAACGCTGGGGACTGGATGCCGATGACTTTGCCCTTACCGGAAACAGCGTCTGCATGGATACCTACCTGAATGCCACCGCCGAATATGAAACCTACTGCAGCGATAACGGCTACCCCACAAAGATGTTCTACACCACCGGCCCGGTGGATGGCAACGAAAACCTGAACGAAAACGGCTACCAGCGCTATATCAAGCATGAGTATATCCGCAATTTTGTGAATGCGGACCCCGGTCGCTATCTCTTCGATTATGCCGATATCCTCTGCTGGAACGATGCCGGTGAGCGCCATGAGGTTACCTGGAAGGATTATGGCGGAGTTACCCAGACTTTCCAGGCGATACACCCCGACAATATGATTGATATGGATGGCGGATATGTGGAAGACGGCGACCATATCGGTGAGCGGGGCGCACTGCGGCTTGCCAAGGCGATGTGGTGGATGCTGGCGCGCATGGCAGGATGGGACGGAGAGCCCTTGTCGGTGGATGAGGTGCATACCCCGGCAACTCCCGCCGTAAATGTCTACCCCGTACCGGCCACCGACCGTATTAATATCCGCATTGCAGAGCCGGCCGGCGAAGTAACCACTGAACTTTTCGATGCCCGCGGAAACAGGGTTAGAGGACAGACAACCGGAGATGCCGACACCACCCTGGACCTGAACGACCTACCCTCAGGCGTGTACTTCCTCAGAATTACCGGAAAAGGCAAGACTGAGTACAGAAAGATTGTGAGGATGTAGAGGGGCGGGCATTGCTAAATGATGTATTTATAGCAAAATGTTCAATGCACCCGGTTTATCAAAGTATTTATGCATACCACAAGGCTTACTATAAATAAAGTACCCGGGTGTCCAATCCCGGATTAAACACTGCAAAGGCCGGGAAGCTGAGCTGAAT
>LUZO01000256.1 GCA_001603685.1 Bacteroidales bacterium Bact_23 | reverse complement strand
ATCCTTTACCGTTAATCAAAGCAGAGATTAACACTTCGCTATTAAAAAAACAACAGGATAGAAAGCCTGCGCCAGGCCGGCAGTACCTTTAATATTAATCCTATCGCCGCAGGCTGTTTTTTGCCTGCAATTTTCAGTTATTAATACTCCATTCTTTTTAGCAGGTTCTTCATTGAACTCTTCATCAGCATTGTGCCTTCATTCATTTAACTACAAAACCGTTGTTGAGGCAAAGCTCCTTCTGATCCCTTTTTTGTAATCTACAGCGGAATAACCGAAAATCACGAATAGTCCTTCTCTGCTTTTGAATTTTATCCCGTATTTCTTTCTGAATTTCTTTGCTTTAGCGCCATATTGAATCAACGGATGTATTCCTCCGAGCATTCAGGTTCCCAATCCAAGCGATTCACCGGCGTACATGGCAGTTGTAGCGGCTATTACAGGGTCAGCCGGATCGCAGTACGGCGATCCGTAAAAATACATAATAAGCGGAGCGTCGTAAGTAAGCACATTTTTACCGTTACGCATATTTGTAATATAAACATCAAACAATGGCCTGATAAACTCCCGGAACATCTCATCATTTGCTTTTCCCCAAAAAGGGCGCATTAAAGTTAGGAACCAACCGGAAACAAACCATCTCATCTCATTCAGGTAGTCGCAAAAATCGCGGGCAAACAATCTGCTTTTCTCTTTAGTGTCAATGATCAGGACATTTACATCAGAGGGAGGCACCCCCATCGGAGAGGTTTTTGCTGCGCTTAAGATCTTTTCGATCTTTTCGGGTTCAACCGGTTTATCAATAAACTCCCTGACACTTCTGCGCCGCAATAAAAGGTTTATCAACCGATTGTAACCGGCTGCCTCATTTACATCCGGCAGGTCAAACAAATCATCCGGTGAAATCGTTCTTCCATTGATACGGATTGCGCCTGTCGGACAAACTGCCATGCAATGCCCGCACCCAACACATCCAAAGGCAGGATTGTCGCTGATAGCAGCTTTATTGTCTTTGATTGTGAGGCTAAAATCATTGCAAACTTCAACACAGCCGGCACAACCGGTGCATAACTCCCTGTCGATTGTTATTTCCGCCTTTTCTCTTACTCTGGATGTTGGAATTGCCATAATCTACCTCCTCAATAATTTTTATTGAATTGTGAATCTCTCTTTTTGCATGGCGCAAACCTGAGGGCAGCCCGGCAGGGAGCACTTATTCCATCAATGACAACACGAAGATAATACTTTTCATTACTGAAACTGTTAACCCTTAGCGCTCTATACGCTAACCTTTCAGTTTATTCACCAATAGACTCCTATCCTTTCCGTTATTGATCCTTTTCCCTGACCGGAACAAATAACTCTATTGAAGGATTTCTTGAAACACTTCGCTGATCATGGTATTCAAAATCACCGACAACATCCTGATCAGAATCGTATTTTGAATTTGGCAGCCATTTTGTGAAAATGTATCTCTTTGTTAACCCGATTGCCGACCCCCAAAGAAACCTGAATTTTGGCCGTATCGTAAAAACCGCATAGGTTCCCGAGGGAATATCGAATGTGGTCAATCCCTCCGGCACATTGCTGAATGAAGTAACCACATCTCCCATTAAATAATCCCAACTGCTATTGTCGTTACTAAAATCCTTGCTTACGGCAACAAACGCCCGGGGCTCCTTTTTGTTCCGGATTATATTCTGCGCTTTAATTTTTTGATACGCTTTCCCCAAGAGAACCGCATCTTTATAGATGGTCTTTGCGCCGGTTCGCTTGGAAACTCCCACCATTTTTATTGGTGAATCAAGCTTTACAATCTTTGGTTCTGCCCTGTCAACCAGTTTTAAACACATAAATACAACTCCTAAAATAAGGCTATCAATATAATAAAAAAAACAGCCCATCCCACGTTAAACGCCCCGGCACACAATAAAAAAACCGCCTCGTAATGAAGCGGCTTTTTTTTAAAGTTCAGACCAGATATTACTTCTGTACAATAACGCTCAGCTTAGCGCGATAGCCACGTTTGTAGAGGTCAACAACCTTTACGAGTCCAAGCTTGCCTGACTGAGTTTTAAAAAGGAATACATGTCCTTTGGCCAGGTTGTTCATTTTAGTTTCCTGAGTCATCATGTTGAATGTCGGGAAGTTATAGGTGTCACCAATCTGATCAAACTGATCTGCAGTCATATTGATGGGGTTGAAGCGGGTCTGATTCTTGTTTGTCCAGTTTTTGATGGGACCAAGATCGTCGATGGAACCGGCATCAGCATCATCGGGTGAAGCTACGGTATTGGCATTGGTTGTGCCATGGAAGAATACAAAGTCAATTTTCGCCTGGTTGCCGGGGATGTTTCTGGTCTGGCCTACGGTGTAGGTAATTCCCTCTGTTGAAGAGAAGAAGCTGCCGATAGCATCGTCCCACGATCCAAACTCAACATTCAGATATTTATTGATTTGCGAACCCGGATCTTCAACTATAATGTTAAAGGCCTGCTCAGCCCTCATTCCGTTTTTGTCCCAAAGTTCAAAAAGAAGACGGCCTTCACCTACGCTTGACAAGGTAATGGCAGTTTCCCAGGTAAAAGAATCTGAATTGAAAGTAGAGTCAACGAAAGTTGTTGAAACGTTGTTGGAAATGAGTGAAAATTTAAAGCGAACCAGTTTCGAGCCGGAAACAGTGCTTTTCAATCCGTTAACGCCAATTTTTGCAGTTGTGTTAAGCTGAACGGTAGCGTCGCTGGAGATAT
This sequence comes from Bacteroidales bacterium Bact_23, assembly GCA_001603685.1. Lineage (GTDB taxonomy): Bacteria > Bacteroidota > Bacteroidia > Bacteroidales > Lentimicrobiaceae > Lentimicrobium. The sequence continues at coordinate 475 of LUZO01000256.1, read as the reverse complement.
AGTTGGCTCCACCTTTCAGGCTGAGGGTAGGACCCGGATCCGGTTCTTCATCTTTACCGCATGAGGTAACAACAACGGCTGCTGACATCAGCAGAGCCATAAACAGATAATTCAACTTTTTCATAAATTAGATTTGGTTAAGGTTTATTAATTTTGATTGTGAAATTTCATTTTTCAGGCGTGCAAAATTACCGCTTTTTCTTCAACAATGCCAAACATTGCAAATTCCGTTCCAATTTTAATGATGGCCCAAAATCCAGGTATCAGGTTCAGGCAATTCCCGATGTATTCTTCCGGCCTTCTATAAAAAACACCTTTTCAATCCGCTGTAAATAAACACATTGCACAAACCGCACGAAGGCATATCCAAAATCCGGCATACCCCGGTGAGGATTTTCAATTACCGAATAAGACCGGCTACAACCAGCAGAAATCCGGAGCAATGCATTTCCGCCTCACTAACGCGCTATTCATC
>LUZO01000255.1 GCA_001603685.1 Bacteroidales bacterium Bact_23 | reverse complement strand
ATGTAAATGAATTGGAGAATGGTTTTTCGCATCAGGTAATCAGCACATTTTCAGCGGGGTAACTATAATGCAGGCTCCTCACTTTTCTGAACAGCCCGACCAGCAGCGTCAGGGTTCCCACCCTTCCGAGAAACATAACCACGATAAGAATCCACCTGCCGGTAACGGAAAGGGCTGAAGTAATCCCCAGCGACAGGCCAACGGTTCCGTAGGCTGAAAAGGTTTCGAAAATCAGATTGATGGCTCCGAGTTTTTCGTCGGTAATCTGAAGCAGAAGCACCGCCAGCCCGATAACCATCAGCGAGAGCCAGGTAACCGCCGATGCCTTTCTGACTGAGCTGTTTGAAATTTCACGGCCCTTGTATTCAATCTGGTCTTTGCCTCTGGCAATGCTGAAGATATTGAGAAATGCCACGGCGAAGGTGGTGGTTTTGATTCCGCCTCCGGTTGATGCTGGCGACGCTCCTATCCACATCAGAAAAATCATCAGCAATACCGAAGCGGGTACAAGCGCCGTAAGATCGGTACTGTTGAAACCGGCGGTACGGGCTGTAACGGCATTGAAAAAGGCGCCGGTCAGTTTCCCCTGCAGCGACAGATCCTTCAGGCTGGCATTGTATTCCAGCAGAAACAGCAGCGCAGTTCCGGAAATCAGCAGAAACAGCGTGGTAATCAGGACCAGCCTGCTGTTGATGTTGATGATGCGGGGCAGGTGTTCAAACGGCTGCCTGAAAACCAGCTTCCGGAACCCGTTTACCAGGTAATAATGAAACAGCCTGAGGTAGTTAAAAATAATGGGAAACCCCAGGCCGCCGACAATGATGAGAAAGGCGATGATAAGATGCAGGGAGTAATTGTAGCGGAACCACGAATCATAGAGGTTGTTCGAAAGCAGAGAGAAGCCGGCGTTGCAGAAAGCCGAGACCGAGTGAAAAACGGCGAATGCCGCCTGACTGGTACGGCTGCCGTCAAATCCGTAATTCAGATTGTGAAAAATCAGCAGCGCGCCGGTGGCTTCAATCAGAAAGGTTACGAGGATGATTTTTCCGAGTGTCCTGAAAATCTCACCGAGTTTATCCTCATTGAGCAGCTCCTTCAGCAGGAATTCGTTGCCGAAGGATGAGCCTCCCTTGAAGAAGTGGCCGAAAAAGCTGGTGAATGTCATAATGCCCAGCCCTCCGAGTTGAATCAGCAGAAGAATGATTCCCTGGCCCAGAGGCGTAAAATAGGTGGCGGTATCCACCACTATAAGACCGGTAACGCAAACGGCGCTGGTTGAGGTAAATACGGCATCCGTAAAGCTGATTCCATCGTAGGTGGCATTGGGCAGCAGCAGCAATCCGGCGCCAAAAAATATCAGAAACAGAAAGCTGCCTGCAAAAAGCAGCGCCGGATTGGTATTCCGGTTGCTGAGCTGAAGCGAGCCGGTGGAGATTTCCACCAGCAGTACGAAAATCACAATCATCTGGGCGGTGATGTCTCTCGAAAAAAGATCAAAAACAAATCCGCTGTTCCCTGCAATCCCGAACAATCCGGTGCGTGCATCGAGCAGCAGCAAAACCAGCGGAACCATGATGATTTCAGCCAATTTTAGCTTCCATACCTTTAGTTTCCAGGTTTCGAGCATAAACCCGGCCAGGTTGCTGATTACAATGAATCCGAGCACGAAATTCATCGCCCGGTTTATTTTCATCAGGCGGGCTGCTTCGTGCTCAAAACCAATATGATACAATACAAGGGCAAAACCTGCAATGGCGCCTGCAATTCCAAAGGCATCCAGGGAGTGAAGCAAGCGATTGCGCCAGCGCTTCAGAAAGCTGGTCAGCTTGTAGATTTTCAGTCGTAATGACATTTTATTGTGGCAGCTAAAAATTTCCTTTCTAAAAATGCACACTATAAACAAACGGAAAATGGTTTGTATTACAAAAATGCCGCTTTTATTTTTAATCCTGGAAAGGATTCGAAGTTTGTCCTATTTTTGTCAGTGAAACCCATCAAAAACACCCCCAATGACGGATCGAAAAGCAATACAGGATTTCCAGAGAGGCATGGCGATTATCTATTTTGCCATGATGGCAGGCCAGGTATTATTTCTGTTTCTGAGCCTTGCGCTGGTTACTACGGGGAAGGTGCAAACCGACCCGGAGTTGCGAAATCTGTTTCTGATCATGGTGCCGCTGTTTGTGCTTTTTGGCTTTCTGGTCGGCAATCTGACGGGCAGGCGTTTGCTGATGCAGGCACGCGAGGCAGGCGCTCAGGAGGAGAAGCTGAACAATTACCGAACATCCATGCTGATGCGTTACGCTTGCCTCGAAGCTCCCTCGCTGCTGGCCATTGTTGCGTTCCTGCTTACCGGCGAAAGGATGTTCCTGGGTTTTACCGGGATGATTCTTTTCTATTTCGTTTCCCTCTTCCCTTCCGAAATGCGCATAATCAACGACCTGGAACTGCCGGAAAAATAAGGTTTTATGAACAGGCCGACAGATTTCCGCTCAGTATTTTCTGATACCGGCCTTTACCGGATTGACTTCCATGGATAAAACATAAAAATAAACTGCATATTTAATTTGATTTTCCCCTTTGTTTACATTATATTTGCATAAAGCCTGTGGCAGGCAATACATTCAATATTAGTTTCCAAGGCTTTCTAAATCACAACCTTGTAACATGCTGATAATCAGAGAGAGAGAGAGAGAGCAACTTTTTGCTATTATACACAGGAGACTGACTGTAGTAGTCTTTTTATTTTTAATGATTTTTTAAACGCCATTTCACATCTTTTCCGGGATACCAGATATAAAACAGCTTATTTTCTGCCGGAAAAAGATGTACCTCCTTGACATCACGAATATTTTCAGGAGTTTAAAAATTATTTCAACAACTTGATTAAACCAAAATATGAGAAAATATATTTTTACCCTGATTCTGATAACACTCTTTCTTGCAGGTCAGGCACAACCCTGGCACTGGATCAACCCCTCGACCGGGTTTAATCAGATCAACGACATCCATTTTGTATCGGGCGGCGAAGGTTTTGCGGTGGGCAACCAGGGCAAAATATTGCATTACCATAACGGAGAATGGTCACTGATGGAAAGCCCGGTAAATACGGACTTATTTGGCGTTTCATTTGCCGGCTCCGGTGTGGGATGGGCGGTTGGCGACAATGGCACCATATTGCGTTATCAGAATGGCTTATGGACACAGTTTACATCACCCATAACCGGTATGTTGAGAGTCATTTGCAGCATCAGTGAAAACCTATGCCGGACAGCCGGAGATGCCATTTTGGTTTTTGATGGCAGCGAATGGCAGATTGAGGCCGGGATAAGCGGCTGCGAAACCATCGCTTTCCTTAATGAGAACCTGGGATGGGCAGGAAGCGGCAGCAAAAACTTACATAAATTTGAAAACGGAATCTGGTCGGAAGATGGCAGTTTTTATTCCGGAGAAGATTTTTTTATCAATACCCTTGAAAAGGCCGGCGATTACATGCTGTTAAACGGAAAAACCATTCACGGCGAAGGAGTGATGTTTGAAAACAACGGCAACGGTTGGGAACAGGTTCCGGCGGGAAACAGCAACAGCGGCATCTCATTCACCGGCAGGCAGCATGGCTTCGGCTTGCAAAATGCCGGCCCAATGTCTTTCGACCTCCACCCCACGGTGCATCAGTACGCCGACGGGCAATGGCAGACGGCTTATGTACACGATAAGCCCTTTCAGAGCTTCACCGCGCTGGAAGCTACCGGCAACGACGCCTGCATGGCATCCGACAATCTGGGATATATTCATAAGATAGAGGATGGCAGCCATTCAATCGCCAATGGTTTTATGTACGACAGCATCCTTGACCTGCAATTTGTAAAGCAAAACCTCGGTTTTCTTGCAGCACACAACAGCGGGCTATGGAAGTATGATGCCGGGAATTGGGAAAACATCTTCAATTTCCCCGGCTATACCATTCATATTATTGATTTCCGGAACGAAAACCAGGGCTGTTTCGGCGCTTACAAACAATATGATTACTATCCGTTCTGGCCAGATTCTAAACTATTTACCTATAGAAACGGAGAAGTCTCCGAAATTCCGTTTCCGGATGAAAATTCCTTCATTTCATCATTGAATTATGTTGGGACAGATCTGGTGTTTACCCAGCGAAACACCATATTTACCTTTGCTGACGGGCAGATCACAACCGAATCGATTGCATTTCCTGACAGCATCTCCGATCTTAAATTCATGATGCCGGCCGAATCCGGTTCAAACAACCGTAACAGTTCATGGGAAGCGGCCTGGATGAGCGTAAAACGCCACGATAATCCGGAGAACGGCGTGATTTTATACAAAACCCCTGAAGGCAGTAACTGGCAGGAGGTGTATGCAACCGGCAACGGCATCTTCAACAATCTGTGTATTTTCGGCCACAACCGGGTGGTCGCGGTGGGAACCAATGGCCTGATAGCGGTATTCGACGGGAGTAACTGGTCTGAACTCCAGCTGCTTACCGGCGAAGAGCTGCTTTCGGTGCATCTGAATGAAAACATGAACGGCTGGGCCGTGGGTCGGAACGGCACCCTGCTGCAATGCACTTCAGGCAACTGGTCGGTTTACGAGATCGGCATCAACTTCGACCTGAATGTTGTATCCTTTTACGACAATACACTGGGCTTTATCGGAGGAAATCACGGTGCACTGCTCTGCACCGCCGGAACAATTCCGGTACCGAACACCTATTTCCCGGTTTCCGGCAACAAAAACTCACTTAAGGTATTCCCCAATCCCACTAGGGAAACATTCACCCTAGAGTTTGATTCACCGGCTGCAAATGCCCGTATCATCTTTACCGACCCGGCCGGCAGGCTGCTGATGGAAAAGAGGCTTCTCACCCCGGGCTCAGGAAAACAGTTGGTTACACTCCCGGCTTCCGGCCTTGGCACCGGCATTTACCTGCTGACGCTGATCAGCGATAGCGGCATCAGTACCGCAAAGCTGGTGGTGAAGTAGCGGAAAAGTATCAGGAAATAACGAAAACCCACAAGTCTAGGAGGGACAGCCTTATCGGATGAAGGGTAAGAAGACAAAAGTAAAAAGGAAAAAGGAAAAAGGAAAAAGGAATCCGCCGCGGCGGAGGAAAAAGTACTTCGACGATGGCGGAGTAAATTCTAAAAATCTAAAATCCGATCCGCCGCGGCGGACTGAAATCTGAAATAAAAAAGTCCCGGAGGGACGGCATTATGGTAGCACCAAGCAATAACATGAACCCACAAGTCCCGGAGGGACGGCATTATCGTCTGCAGATAAAATGGCATTCTCACAATGCCTAACAAATCACATTGAATTTACCGCTCTGATTTTCTAACGATAATGTCGCTCCTACGGAGCTGGATTTTCTGGCGTGCGTTTCCCTTCTACCATAATGTCGCTCCTACGGAGCTAGGCATTGGAAAAAGTCCCGGAGGGACGACATTATGGTCTGCAAATCATATAATCGCTCCTACAGAACTTGGTTTTCGGGCGGGCGTTTCCTTTCTCTCTCTGTTACTTCGAGGTAAATTCGTTCTGGATGGTCAGGTAACCCGGATAGGATATGGTTTGCGAACCTACGGAAATATAGGGCTTGGCCCTCAGGGTGATACGGGTGGGTTTATTGCCGGCTCCGGCCAGATTCAGTCCGAAATTTGCAATGGCATCGCCGCTTTTTCCCTTCAGCACCTGTTTCAGATCCACCCCTATGGTGAGCGGAAGTATCGAAGTGCCGCCGTTTGCGGGAATCTGAACGCGGTCTTCATTTACGCCGCTTACCATTTCTATATCATCAATCAGCAGGGTCCACTCCAGGCGGTTGAGGCCGGCAACTGCCGGATTTGGGTTTTTAGCCTCAACATTCAGGGTAAAATTCAGCGGCAGGCTGGCTCCCGAAAGGGCGGCGGTGGTAATTTTTGCCGCATCCAGGAAGTTCAGGTCGCTCAACTGGCTGACCTGCTGAATATTCACACCGGCCAGACGAAGCTGATCCACCGAATTTAATCTGAATTCACATTTTGTAAGGTTGGCCATCTGCTGAACCTGATTCAGTACATCACAGGCCGAAACGGTAAGCATGGTAAGCAATACCAGCGAAAGAAAACGGAACTTTTTCATAATTATCAGTTTATGGCAAAAATAGCATTAATACTTTTAGCCAAACAAATTTCGGACCTAAAACAGACGAATGCAATTTGAGGCAGGAATTTCCCGCTGCCCTGAACCCCTGTTATCCACTCTCAGCCTTAGCTTCTGGAAGCGCGCTTGCGTTCGTGTTCATCCAGAATAATCTTGCGCAGCCGCAGCGAACGAGGAGTCACCTCGAGGTACTCATCCTTGGCAATGTACTCCATCGCCTCTTCTAGCGAGAACTTCACCGCCGGAGTGATGAAAATCTTCTCATCCGAACCTGCAGCGCGAACATTGGTGAGCTTTTTGGTTTTGGTAACATTGATCAGCAGATCGTCGGGGCGGATGTGCTCGCCTATAATCTGGCCGGCATAAATTTCCTCGTTGGGATGAACGAAGAAGGTTCCCCTATCCTGCAGCTTATCAATGGAATAGGCGATGGCCTGGCCGGTTTCCATGGCGATGAGCGAACCGTTTCGCCTTCCGTGGATTTCGCCCTTCCAGGGTTCGAAGGCCAGAAAGCGGTGTGCCATAATGGCTTCGCCTTCCGTGGCTGTCAGCACATTGTTGCGAAGCCCGATAATGCCGCGAGAAGGAATCTTAAATTCGAGTTGGATTCTGTCGCCCTTGGTATCTATGGTTACGATTTCGCCCCGGCGCTGAGTAACCTGCTCGATAACCTTTCCCGACGAAGCCTCCGGCACAAGTACCGTAAGCATCTCAACCGGTTCGTGGTCAACGCCGTCAATCCGTTTGATGATTACCTGCGGCTGTCCGAGCTGCAGTTCGTATCCTTCGCGGCGCATGGTTTCCACCAGGATGGAGAGGTGCAGAATGCCGCGCCCGAAAACCGTGAGCGATTCGGGCGAGTCGGTCTCTTCCACCCGCATGGCCAGGTTCTTTTCCGTTTCCTTGAACAGGCGCTCGCGCAGGTGTCGCGAAGTCACGAATTTGCCTTCACGCCCATAAAACGGCGAGTTGTTGATGGTAAACAGCATGCTCATGGTCGGCTCGTCAATCTGCAGCGGTTTCAGCGCTTCCGGCTCTTCGTAATCGGCAATGGTATCGCCGATTTCAAAATCGTCGATTCCGAGAACGGCGCAGATTTCGCCGGGCAGCACATCGGCCTTCATCTTCTCCTTGCCAAGCCCTTCAAACACATACAGCTCCTTGATTTTGGAGCGGAATACGCGGCCGTCCTGCTTGATCAGCGATACATTCTGCCCCCACCGGAGCACGCCGCGCGAAAGGCGCCCTACTGCAATGCGGCCCACATAGGAGGAGTAATCGAGCGAGGTGATCTGCATCTGCGTGTTACCCTCCGCGAAAACCGGAGCCGGAATGTACTCAATGATCATATCGAGCAGGTAACTGATGTCGCTGGCCGGCTTCCGCCAGTCGGCCGACATCCACCCCTCTTTCGATGAGCCGAAAACAGTGGGGAAATTGAGCTGATCTTCGCTGGCATCGAGGTTGAACATCAGTTCGAATACCGCCTCCTGCACACCCTCCGGATCGCAGTTGGGCTTATCCACCTTGTTTATGACCACAATGGGTTTCAGATTGAGTGCCAACGCCTTCTGCAACACAAAGCGGGTTTGCGGCATGGGGCCTTCAAAGGCGTCAACCAATAGCAGCACCCCATCGGCCATATTCAGCACCCGCTCCACTTCACCGCCGAAATCGCTGTGGCCGGGCGTGTCGATGATATTGATTTTAAATCCCTTATATCGTACCGAAACATTCTTTGAGAGGATGGTGATGCCCCGCTCCCGCTCCAGATCGTTGTTATCGAGGATTAGCTCACCCATGGCCTGGCTCTCCCTGAAAAGCGCTCCCTGATATAAAATACGGTCAACAAGGGTGGTTTTGCCGTGATCGACATGGGCGATAATGGCTATATTCCTGATATTCTGCATAATGGCGTAATTGAAGAACTTTTTTTTAGGAAGCGCAAAAGTAAAGTATTAATTTTTTGTGCAAACAACTTTTTTTAGCAGACCTCAATGTTTTTTATGATTGGAGCCACCGACGGCATGATAAACAGGCAAAAGCCGGATTTTTCCCACGAAATTTCCCAAAAAACCGGCCAAAAAACAGTTTTAATACCGGAATAACGAATATCCTGCAATTTATATCCATTCTAATCAAAGCAATTAGCTGGCTATAATATTGAATTTCAATGCGTTTTAATACACCATAATATATATGGG
>LUZO01000254.1 GCA_001603685.1 Bacteroidales bacterium Bact_23 | reverse complement strand
CTTTGATAAAGCAGTCAGAAAAAAAATAACCATCAAAAATATTTCACAATGCAAACTGGAAAAATAAATGTTCAAACGGAAAATATTTTTCCGATCATTAAAAAATTCCTCTATTCCGATCATGAAATATTCCTCAGAGAGCTGATATCCAACGCTGTGGATGCCACCCAGAAACTCAAGGCGCTGGCATCGATGGGGAATATCAAGGAAGATCTCGGTGACCTGACCATTGAAGTACTGATTAACAAAGACGACAACACCCTAATTGTCAGGGACAAAGGCATCGGGATGACTGCCGAGGAGGTTGACAAATACATCAATCAGATTGCTTTCTCAGGCGCTGAGGAGTTTGTTAAAAAATACAAAGGCAGGAGCGAAGCCGATGCCGCCCAGTTGATCGGCCACTTCGGGCTCGGTTTCTACTCATCGTTTATGGTCTCCTCGAAGGTGGAGATTCTCACCAAAACCTATAAGAAGGGCGCAGGCACCAAAGCGGTGAAATGGGAATGCGACGGCAGCCCCGAATACAGCCTTACCGAAGCCGAAAAGTCAGGCAGGGGAACCGACATTATCCTCCACATTGCCGACGATTCGAAGGAATTTCTTGAAGAATCCAGAATTCTCGGACTGCTCAACAAATACTGCAAGTTCCTGCCGGTTCCCATCAGATTTGGCAACGAAAAAACCTGGGAAAAGGTGGAAGGCGAAAAGGATGAGAACGGAAACGACAAGTATGATGAGGTTGAAAGGCCGCGCATCGTCAACAATACCAACCCCGCCTGGAAGCGCAAACCGGTTGATCTGACCGAGGAAGACTACAACAGCTTCTATCACGAACTCTATCCGGCAACTTTCGAGGAGCCGCTCTTCAACATCCACCTGAATGTTGACTACCCGTTCAACCTTACGGGAATCCTCTATTTCCCCAAGGTTAAGCAGAACATCGAGCTTCAGAAGGAGAAGATTCAGCTCTACTCGAATCAGGTATTCGTTACCGATTCGGTAGAGGGGATCGTTCCCGACTTCCTCACCCTGATGCACGGCGTACTCGACTCGCCCGACATCCCGCTGAATGTTTCCCGTTCGTATCTCCAGAGCGATGCCAATGTGAAGAAGATATCGAACCACATTATGAAAAAGGTGGCCGATAAACTGGAGGATATCTTCAAAAACAACCGCGAGGATTTTGAGAAGAAATGGGACGATATCCGCGTATTCATTGAATATGGTATCATCACCGAGCCGAAGTTCTGGGAAAGAGCCGAGAAGTTCACCCTGCTGAAGAACAATGAGGGCAAATACTTTACCTTCGAAGAGTACAAAAACCACATCACTGCAACCCAGACCGACAAAGACAAAAAGCTGGTTTATCTCTATGCTTCGGATCAGAAGGAGCAGCACGGCTTTATCACCGCCGCAACCGAAAGAGGCTACGATGTGCTGATTATGGACGGCCCGCTGGACAACCACTTCATCAATACGCTGGAGCAGAAGTTTGAAAACACCTCCTTTGTGCGGGTTGACTCCGATGTAATTGACAATCTGATTAAAAAGGAAGATGCCCTGCCTTCGAAGCTGAGTGATGAAGAAAAGGAGAAGCTGAAACCCGTTTTCGAAGAAATCGCCGGCAAGGAGCATTATCACATCCTTTTCGAAAGCCTGAGCGAAACCGAGATGCCGGTACAGATTACCCGGCCGGAGTTCATGCGCAGGATGAAGGATATGTCGGTGCTGGGCGGCGCTTCGTATATGGGCAATCTGCCCGACTCATTCAACCTGGTGATCAACAGCAACCATCCGCTGGTTACAAAGCTGAACGATGAAAAGGATGAAGAGAGCCGCAAGTCGCTGGCCAAACAGATGGTTGACCTTGCCAAACTTGCACAGAACCTGCTCAAGGGTGAAGACCTGACAGGATTCATCAAAAGAAGCATTGAAATCATGAAGTAAACAGATCGGGCCGGTTCGCAGCCGGCCTGATTTTTTTTCAAAGAAGCAATGAGAATCCAAATTTTGCCTTACTTTTACCTTGCATAAATAAAACAACAGAAAGCATGAAAAAATCGTTAGTTACTTTACTTGTCGTTTTGGGCATACTGCTCCTTGCCGTCATCGGGCTTACCAAGCGCTACAACCACATTGTCACCCTCGAGGAGGGCGTAAGTGCAGCCTGGTCGCAGGTTGAGAATGTTTATCAGCGCCGCGCCGACCTTATCCCCAACCTGGTGAATACCGTAAAAGGTTACGCCGATTTCGAACAACAAACACTTACCCAGGTAATTGAGGCGCGTTCCAAGGCCACCGGCATTACCATTGACCCGAAGAACCTGACGGAAGCCAATATGCAGCAGTTCCAGCAGGCACAGGACGGACTCAGCTCAGCGCTTTCGCGCTTGCTGGTGGTTATTGAGCGTTACCCCGACCTGAAAGCCAACCAGAACTTCCTCGACCTGCAGGCTCAGCTCGAAGGCACCGAAAACAGAATAGCCGTGGAAAGAAGAAACTTCAATGAAGCGGCACAGGGCTACAATACCTATATCAGAAAGTTCCCGGCAAACATCATTGCCGGTATCTTCGGATTTGACAAAAAAGCCTATTTCCAGGCTGAAAGCGGCGCTGAAAAAGCTCCCGAAGTTCAGTTCTAACGGTTTGAATCTTTATAAAAACAGCATCATGCCGGGTTCTGCACGAAAATTCTTCACCAGCAGTCAGCAGGAGAGCATCAAACAGGCTATCCTCGATGCCGAGCTTGACACCTCGGGTGAAATCAGGGTTCATATCGAGCGAAAGCACAAGGGTGGCAGCGTGATGGAACGCGCAGCAGCCGTATTTCAACTGCTTGGTATGGATAAAACCGCGCAACGCAACGGCGTACTGTTTTATCTGGCAGTTGAAAACCGCTCATTCGCCATACTTGGTGATGAAGGAATCAACAATGCCGTGCCTGATGATTTCTGGGAAGAGGTCAAAATGATCATGATCAACCAGTTCAGAGAGGGAAACTTCACCGAAGGGCTGGTGCAGGGCATCCTGGAAACGGGGCGGCAACTGAAAAAGCATTTTCCCTATCTGAAAAACGATATCAATGAATTGCCGGATGAAATCTCTTTCAGGGATAACTAACACTTGCGCATTATGAGTCAGTCCCTCAGGAGAGCAGGCATTGCAGTAATTTTTGTACTTCTTTCGGGAATGGCTGCCCTTGCGGCCATTCCCGAGAAACCTTATCCCCCAAGGCTCGTCAATGACTATGCTGGCATTCTGACTGACCAGCAGGCAGCTCGCCTGGAACGAAAGCTGGTTGACTACAACGACAGCACCTCCACCCAGATTACGGTTATTACGCTGCAAAGCCTCGATGGTTACGATATCGACGATCTGGCACAGCGCATCGGCCAGAAATGGGGAGCAGGCCAGAAAAGTTACGACAATGGCGTAATCATCCTGATAAAACCGAAAACCGGAAATGAGCGCGGACAGGCCGCCATTTCAACCGGCTACGGCATGGAGGAGATTATCCCCGACGCCATTGCACGCCGCATTGTGGACAATGAAATGATTCCCTATTTCAGGGAAAACGACTACTACGGCGGCATCAACGCCGGCATCGACATCATCATCGACCTGGCTTCCGGAAGGTTTACCGCCGACGATTATGCCGGTGAAAACGATACCATGTCCGTAATCATTACCATCGGCATTATTCTGCTGATATTGTTCTTTGCAAGCAGAAACTCCGGCAACCGGGGACACAACATCGGTTCCACAAGGCTTCCCTTCTGGGTTCTGCTTGATATGCTGAACGACTCGGGCAGAAGCTCAGGCAGCAACTGGGGCGGCTTTGGCGGCGGTGGCGGCTTCGGAGGCCGCGGTGGCGGAGGCTTTGGCGGATTTGGTGGCGGCGGCTTCGGCGGCGGAGGCGCCAGCGGAAGCTGGTAGATGCTGCAAACACCCGCTTCTGAAAAGATGCTCCTCAGATTTTTACTACTCCCTCTCAGTTTCCGTGCCGTCGGCATAGCGGGCGAACCTGCCTTTGGTTGCTCCATGCACGGGATCGGTCCTCTCCCAGGGCCAGCCGCCGAATTCCGTTTCGCGGTAATCGCGGAACGCATCGTAAATTTCCGGCTCCGTATTCATCACAAAGGGGCCGTACTGCGCCACCGGCTCATTGATGGGCCTCCCCTGCAGCATCAGCAGACGGGCCGGCTCACTGCCGTTTTCAAGCGGAGTCAGGTGTTCGGAGAACAGCTCAACGGCATTCATACTTTTCACCTCTACACCGGCTACCTTCACCGTGGCGCCGGAGTTAATATAAAGCGTCCGGTTAACCGGGAATTTCGAAACCGGCAGCTCCCAGCGGGCGCCAGGCTCCATATCGATGGTCCAGATGGCCACTTCATTCTGCGGCTCCGCTGCCCAGGAATCGGGTGCGGGCGCCGGCGGACGGATGCCGTTCAGCTCACCGGCAATCAGCCTTACACGGGTTACCCTGCCGCCATCATCCTTCAGATCGAGAATGGGAATATCCTCATGCCACAGCATGGTATAGAAGGGATCGACGAACTTGCGCGACGCCGGCAGATTCAGCCATATCTGATACAGCTCCAGCGGATTGCGCTCCTCCCTGTTCAGCAGCGGGAACATTTCGGCATGCTGCAGGCCACGGCCCGCCGTCATCCACTGCACATCGCCGTTTGCATACCGCCCGGCAGCGCCATGCGAATCGGAATGATCGATATACCCTTTCAGCACAACCGTTACCGTTTCGAACCCGCGGTGCGGATGTGCCGGAAAACCGGGAACCGTATCGCCATGATACATACGCCAGCCATCCTTTACCGTGAAATCCTGGCCGATATTCCGTCCGGCAAGCGAGGCAGCCGGCCCGAGCGCATCGTTTCCGGCAGGATAGTCGTCGTTATGGTAAATGCAATATAAAAACGGGTCGCTGGTTTCCCACTGAAAACCAATGGGTTTTATCCGGATGATGGATGTATTGTACATAGAGCCTCCTTGTTTTAGGTTACAGCACACCGCCGCTGCAAAATGGCATCTACAAACATAGTCAATAACGGCTGTGAATCCACAAACATCCGCCAGCTTTACAGGAAATATACCGTTTTTTGAATACAAAAAAAGGATAAAGCGCTTTATAAAGCCTTGGGCCTACCTCTGTATATTATTGATAATCAATTAAAATTAAAGAAACAAAATAATAAAAAAGAAAAATTTGCGGATTAAAAAAAATGTGTAATTTTGCCCCCGGAGAGATGGCAGAGTGGTCGATTGCGGCGGTCTTGAAAACCGTTGACCTTCACGGGTCCGGGGGTTCGAATCCCTCTCTCTCCGCAGACGACCAGGGTACCCCACCGCCAGAGCGGTGGGGTATTTTAATATAATCGGCCCGGAAGCCAAACCTGTTTGAGCGCCCGGGCTGATTGTATTAAAAGCTCTGCCAAAGGCAGAGACCCTGGTCGTCTGCAGGCCTCCCCTATTGGGATCACTGAAAGTAATCCCTCAATCTGCCAAACAAATAAGATAAGGCTGACTGAAAAGGAAATTGCTAAAACATTTATGCAGCTTTTACTTGCTTTTCATATTTTTGTTCATTATATTTGCATGTTCAGCGATGCTGAACAAATGTAATAATTGAACAAAATGTACAAAATCAATAATTTTATTAATGAAGCATTGGCCTCCTTTGAGCAGGTAACCGGTATTAAAGCTGATTTAATACACATAAAACAAAAC